>JAISEQ010000409.1 GCA_031264045.1 Deltaproteobacteria bacterium | reverse complement strand
TTTCCCGCGCACCGGACCGCCCCGGCCCGGGGTGCCGCCCTTTAGGCTGTCGCGGGCCGGAAGGCGGGCCCGGACGCTCCTGGCCGCCAGTCAGCCAGCGGGCCGCCCCTCACCCCCCGCCGTCACCGCCCCGGCCCCCGTGCCCGCCGGGTACGGCCGGAGCCTCCGGCATCCCCGGGCCGTCCGGCTTCGCCGGGGCGCCCTGACCGTCACGGGCCAGGCCGGAGGGATCCTCCCCCTGCCCCCCCTCGCGGCCTCCGGGACCGTTCCGCTCTCCGTCGCGCCCCTTCTCCCCCCGGGGCTTCGGGGGTTTCCTGTTCCCGACCCTCTGGGCAGCGGCCAGCCCGTCCCTTATCCAGACCTTCATGAGATCGCCTGCGGCCTTGAGGGACAGCTCCACCTCCGGGATCTCCGCCTCCAGGAACGGGGAGAGCACGTATTCGGCGTTCCCCTGGGAAACGCCCCAGAAGTCCCTGGGCTGGCGGCCGATGCCTATCCGGAGCCTGGCGAAGTCCCCGGGCACGAACTCCCTTATGGAGTCTATTCCCTTGTGCCCGGCGCTCCCGCCTCCCATGGAGGCCTTCACCTTGCCGGGGGGCAGATCCATCTCGTCGTGGACCACCAGCATGTCCTCTCCGGGGGCGACCTTGTAGAACTGCACGAGCTCCCTTGCGGCATGCCCCGAGAGGTTCATGTAGGTCTGGGGCCAGGCCAGGATCACCCGCGTTCCCCTGAAGGACCCCGCCACTATGCTCGAGGACCTGAAGTTGGAGGGGGGACCCGCGTTCGGGAAGCCGTCTCCGGCAAAGAGCTCGAGCGCCATGAAGCCCACGTTGTGCCGGGTGTCGGCATACGCGGCTCCCGGGTTGCCCAGCCCCAGGATGAGTTTCGTGCCGGAAGGTTCCATCTCGCCTCCTCGCCCCCGGCCGGCCCGAAAGACCGGGCGGCGCAGGCCGTCCGGCGCCGAGGCCGCAGGGCACGCCCATTTTAAAGAAATCCGCACCCCTTTCATACCCTCCCCTTCGCCAGGAGCCCCCCCGGAAGCCCGGGCGGACCCGGACCCGCCACGGGCCGGCAATGTCCGCCGCGATCCGGCCCCGCTGGGATGCCGGAGCCCCTCCCCCTCCGCGGACACGGGAACGGAGGGCGCCGCGTGGCGGGGGCGAAGCAGGAGCCCGATTCCGCCAGACTTCACGGCTCCCCCCCCCCGACCGGGGGCACGCAGCCGCCCGACCGGGGCGGAACGCCTACCCGAGACTCAGTTCAAAGCGGTTCCCTGTCTGAAGCCCGTACCGTACAGGATGCAGGACGCAAGGACGGATCACGGTTCTCGACAATATCAAGACCTGCCGGGATTTCCGCATTCAAAAATATTTCAACTAATCAAAATCTTTGCGGATAACGGCTTGTCACACCGGATCTTCATCATGACCCGCATCAAACCCTACCGCACATGTCCAATTTGCCGGATACGGACACTGTCCGTGCCCGAACAGCTGTCCGGCAGGGATCCGGGCACGGTTCCCTCCCCAGGATCTGGCAAAGTCCCAGTCCGACGACCGGTTCCCCGGCGCCCCGGAGGACTCCGCGTACCCCCTCGCACGGGAGCCCGGTGCCTTCCCGCGGCGCCCCGGAGGACTCCGCGTACCACCGCGTACGAGAGCCCGGCGCCGCCGCCAGCTGTCAAGGTTATTGTTTTGACGCTCCGTTCCGGCTTTCTTGCAAAAGGCCCTGGCCTATATTAAACTTCGCTTGACAGACGGCTTTCTTCGGCCCGGGCGGCCCCCGCGGCAGGTCCCGGGGGTTGCCGGCTTCCAGGCGCGCGGCCGGCGTAGGGCGTCCTGCCCCCCCAGCCCCGCGGCTTACGACTCTGACGCTTGTCCGGCGCCTCCGGCCGGTCCCCTGGCCCCGCGCTCCGCCCGGCGGCCCCTAACCCCTTGGGAGTAAGAACCTCATGAAAAAGCACACCTGCATAGTCTGTTCCTACGAGTACGACCCCGCCGTGGGCGACCCCGACAACGGCATCGCCCCCGGCACCCCGTTCGAGTCCCTCCCGGCCGACTGGGTCTGCCCAGTCTGCGGCGCCGGCAAGGACCAGTTCGAGGCCACCGAGTAACGGACGGCGGGCGGGGGCCCCCCCGTGCCCGGCTACCGCCAGAACCTCCGGGGCCCGCGCCCCGGAGGACCCTGGACAGGGTGACACCAAATGATATACCCCTTCAACGCTCATGAGGCATTGAAGATAGCCATCTCAATCGAGGACAACGGGCTGAAGTTCTACCGCGACGCCGCCAGGCGCTTCGCTCCAGCGCCCGCGTCCATAGTCTTCGACCGCCTGGCCCAGGAGGAGGAGGGCCACAAGGCCCACTTCCAGGCGATGCTGGCCGCCCTGCCGGACGAGGCCGAAAGCGTCTTCGACCCCGCAAACGAGATGGACCAGTACCTGAAGATGATGGCGGGAATGCACATCTTCCAGCAGGACCCCGAGAAGGTCGACAGGGTGCTGGACGGCGTCAGGACCGAGAAGGACGCCATCGAACTCGCCATCGCCTTCGAGAAGGACTCGGTCATGTTCTTCGTGCAGCTGAAGGAGGCGTCCGCCGAGATGAGCGACAGGATCTCCGTGGACAGGCTCATTGCCGAGGAGGCCCGCCACCTGAGGATCCTCGCGAGGGAGTACAACAGGCTCTTCGGCTCCGGCAGCTAGCCCGGGCGAAAGGTACGGCCAGCCGCCGGCGGCCTCCCCGGCCTTCCGTTTTTCCCGCGCCCCGCGGCCCGGTGCCGGTCCGCGGGGCGCTTTTGCGCACGGCCCCAGAAACGCCGCCGATCCCCCTGACCCGCCCGGCACGGGTACCCGAACGGACAGAAGACCCGCCCGGCACGGGTACCCGAACGGACAGCGGACCCGCCCGGACCCAAGGCATGGAAGGTCCCCGGAACCTCTCTGCCGGGGAGGGCGGCGGAAGGTCCCCGGAACCTCCCTGCCGGGGAGGGCCGCGGAAGGTCCCCGAAGCTCCCCCCTGGAGGGCGGCGGAATGTCCCGGAATCTCAGGGAGGCCCGCGCACAGGATCCAGGCGGCCCGGGCATGGCTTCCGAGCCACCCGGGCGGGATTCCCCGCCCCGGGCGCTTCCGACACCGCAGCTGGACGGCTGCCTGCCCGATACCTGCGGCCGGCTGCGTGTCCCCGGCCGCGCCGTTTTGCGGGACCGAGCTTCACAGCCAGCCCCTCATATCCTATAATGGCTTCCGGTGAGCCCGAAACCCCTGTTTTAGAACGGTTTCGGACCCGGACAGCGCCTTGCGGCCGCCACGCGCCCGAAAGGCCGCCGGGACGCCGTGCCGCCCCGGCCCGCGCCCCCCCGTTCCGGCGCCGGGAAGCTTCCCCGACGGACGCCCGGCAGCGCCGCCGCGCCCGCGCGGCCCAAACCCGACCTGACAGCGCGAGGAAGGACCAACCCCACGATGGAACCGATAAAGATCTGCGAGAACGTTTACTGGGTAGGCGCGGTGGACTACGACATCCGCGACTTCCACGGCTACCTGACGCCCAGAGGGAGCACCTACAACGCGTACCTCGTCGTGGACGAGAAGATAACCCTCATCGACACCGTGCGGCACGGCTTCGAGGACGAGCTCCTTTCCAGGATCTCCAAGGTTGTGGACCCGCAGAAGGTGGACCAGGTGATCTCCAACCACGCCGAGATGGACCACTCTGGCGCGCTTCCGGGGATCATGAGGGCGATAGGCGCCCAGAAGCCCGTCTACTGCTCGGCCATGGGGGTGAAGAACCTCCGCGGCCAGTTCCACGGCGAGAACCTGAACCTCCTGGACGTCGCCAAGGAGCACCCGTCCTCCGGGAAGCTCTCCTTCCAGTTCCTGGACACCAAGATGATCCACTGGCCGGACAGCATGTTCACCTTCGTTCCGGAGCTGGGGGTCCTGTTCTCCCAGGACGGCTTCGGGCTCCACTACGCCTCCACGGACCGCTTCGACGACCAGGTGAACCCGGCCCTCCTGAGGAGCCTCGCCGTCAACTACTTCGCCAACATCCTGACCCCCTACACGGCCCAGATAGCGAAGGTCCTGGAGACCGTGAAGACCAGCGGGCTCCTGGACAGGATAAGGATCATCTGCCCCGACCACGGCATCGTGTGGCGCGCCTCCCCGGCCACGATAGTCGAGCTCTACGCCAGGCTCACCGGCCAGAAGCCCACCCGGAAGGCCGTGGTGACCTTCGACACCATGTGGCACTCCACTGAGTACATGGCCCGCGAGCTCACGGACGCGCTGGGCGCCCGCGGCATAGAAACCGTCTACCTGAGCCTCAAGAACTGCCACAGGAGCCAGGTGGCCACGGAGTCCTACGAGGCCGCGGCGGTCCTGATAGGATCCCCCACCATCAACAACCAGATGTTCCCCTCGGTGGCCGATCTCCTGTGCTACCTCAAAAGCCTGAAGATGAAGAACAAGATAGGCGCGGCCTTCGGCTCCCACGGCTGGAGCGGCGAGGGCGCGAAGCTCGTCCAGGCAGAGCTCGCGGCCATGGGCTGGAACATGCCCTCCCCCGAGGTGCGGGTCCAGTGGGTCCCCAAGGAGACCGACCTCCAGCCCCTGAAGGAGCTGGCCAACACCGTCGCGGACGAGATTGACAAGCTCCCCCTGGAACCGTCCGCCTAGCCCGGAACGGGGCATGCGGAGCGCACGGCATCTGGGCGCATCGGGAGCCGGTATCTGATCTCGCGCCTCATACGGGGCATCCGTCCGATGCCGGATAACGGGACGCCCTTTCGCCCTCCCCGGTTTCGGCCCCCCGGGAGAGGCCGTCCCCTGTTGGGGGCGACTGAACGGGAACCCGAGCCGGAAGCCGGGCCGGCCGCGCCCGCCCGCGCGCCGGAGCCCGGCGCATTCCCCCCGCCGCCGACTACCCCCTCCCCCTGCGGAACCGCGCCGGGAGAGGGGGTTTCCTTTTGGGCCATTCCGGATCCGCTGGGCATGACGACGGATGGACAGCCGGAACCGTGCCGGAGGGGCTTCACTAAGCGCACCGTTCGCGGTACGCGAAGTCCCGGGGCAGACGACGCGCCCGCGAATCAGGAACCGGAAAAATTCAATGCTGCAAGAATATCCTTGCATCCGGGCACCCCAGTGGTGCATAATGAACTGACACTCTGTCGAACATCTGGTGGAGGCGGGCGCAAGGGCGCTCCCGCGCCCGGGTGCCGCGCTCGCCGGGTCACGCCGTTTCGAAACCCTCCGCCGGGCCTTCCTTTCCGGAAGCGCCCGGACCCCTGCGGAGGTGGGAGGCACCCGTGGCTGTCAAAGCCGCAAAGACAAACGCCGTACGGCTTCTGGAAGGGTTCGGCTATCCCTTCGAGCTCCTGGAGGCCGAGGTGGACGAGAAGGATCTCTCCGCCGAGAGGGCCGCTGCCGACCTGGGCCTTCCGGAGGACCGCGTCTACAAGACCCTCGTGGCCAAGGGCGACAGGTCCGGCCACGTGAAGGCCATGCTGCCTGCCGGCCGCTCGCTGGACCTGAAGGCCCTGGCCGACATCTCCGGCAACAAGAGGGCCTCCATGATCCCGGTGAAGGAGCTGCCGGCCGTGACCGGCTACGTGCGGGGAGGCTGCTCCCCCATCGGCGGGAAGCTCCGCTCCGCCCTCTACATCCTTGACGAGGCCCTCATCCAGCCCTTCATAGTATTCAACGCCGGAAACCGCGGACTTTTCGTGAAGATGAAGCCGGACGACTTCATCCTCGCGACCGGCGCCATCCCGAGCATAATCTCGCTCTCGGTCGATTTCAAGATCCTGTGACCTCCGGCCCGCGCCCCGCTGATCGGAGGTGCCCCGGGCCGGTGCCGCCAACGGGCCCGATCCCGGGGTCATGCGCGGTTTCCCCCCTCCGACGGTCAGGCGAGACGCCGGGGGAGCGGGCCGTGATGCGGAGAGGTGCCATGGCTGCCGGCGCAAATCCCCGCAGGCGCGACCCTGCCCGCAGGCGCAAATCCCCGCAGGCACGACCTTTCCACAGGCGCATATCCCCGCAGACGCGACCCTGCCCGCCAACGCATATCCCCGCAGGCGCAAATGAATTCCGCATCCGTTCGCGGGCAGGTCTTGCGCAACGGCGGAAGCGGCTTCCCCGGTCAGCCAGAGCCGTCCGACCCGTCAGCGCCTGGAGCTGACACATGGCGGTTCCGCCTGCCCGGGCCGCAGCTGTCGGTCTGGTAAGGGTAGTCGGCCCTGTCCGGGTCGCGCGGGAGGCCCGCTCGGACCGTTTTTGACTGTGCCTTCGGATTGGGAGGCCATGGAGCGGCGTGATCCATGTGAGGCTCAGTCCTCCCCGTGAACGGGTGGCGGTTCATCCCCGCCTTGCCCCCTCCCCCCGCAGACGACAAAACCACCATATATCGATTTTATATGCTTAAATATAGTTATATATATAAAAAATATGTATTATCAAAAAATAAATATGCGTTACTCTCTTAGTTGTCCTTTAAAATTCCTGTCCAGAGTATCTGTTCATGAGGAGGCTGGCTGCTCCCCCGTCCCCTCGTCCCGCTGCCAACCCCCCTTTTGGGTCACGGACAGCCTCCGCTTCTGCCTACCGGCAACCCTCCTTCCCCGGACCGCCTTTCCCCGACCTCCCGGCGGTTCTCTTTCAGTTCGCTTTCCGCCTCGTCCGTCCTTCCGCCCGAAGACTCCTGGACTGACTCCTCCAGGCACCCGGCCTCTCCGCCCGTGATCGGATACAT
>JAISEQ010000407.1 GCA_031264045.1 Deltaproteobacteria bacterium | reverse complement strand
CGGGGCTTTCCTTTCCGGGGACGCCGGACCGGCGGTTCCGGGATCCCCCGGGAGGGCTTCGCCCCGGTCCCGTTCCCCCTGTTCAGCACGGGCGCCAGGAGGAGCGGACGCCCCGGCTCCGCCGCGGGTGGCGGCGGCTGGGAAGGGCAGGGCCGGGAAGCTCCCCTCGGGCGGCGGGAGGGGCCCGCCGGTCGCGAAGAGCCTCCCCTCGGCAGGGAAGGGCGACTCCTCCTCCCCGCTGGCGGGCGGGAGGGGCCCGCCGGTCGCGAACAGCCTCCCTTCCTCGGGGAAGGGCGCCTCCTCCGCGGAAAGTTCCGGCGATCCGGGCGCGGCTCCGCCGTCACGGCCCGGCTCGCTGGGGTCCGGGCTGTCTTCCAGAGGTCCGGGGGCCTCCTGCGGCCCCCGGCCCCGGTCTGTGGGGGTTTGGCTCATGTGCCGGACGCGACGGTGTCAGCCCGGCCGGGGTCGCGGGCGGGCGGATGGGGGCGGCGGGGGGATGCCCCCCGCCGTCTCAGATGTCCAGACGGGTTATAAGCTCGTCTATCTTTTTCAGTATGGCCGCGCGCTCCTCGCTTGCGGCTTCGAGCTGGCCCTGGGCCTCCTTGAGCTCCGTCTCCAGGGAACCTGCCTTCTTCTCGGCTTCACGGAGCCTGTCGACAAGCCCGAGGATTTTGTTTTCCAGCAGGTCGAACTTCGCGAGATCCATGATTCTGTTTCCGTTTTCAAGTGGGATTTGGGAACCTGGGCGGAAGGCTGCTTCACGCTTGTCCCCACACTAAATAATCATTATTTGACGTTAAAATCAAGAAAATTCTATCCCTCACGCGCGGACTGCAGACTCCGCGCCCTCGCGGGAGGCACGGCGGAGGACGGCCGGCCTCTCCGGAAAGCGGGGGGAAGCGCCGGTTCCGGTTTCGCGGGCGGAAAGAACCGGCCGGGGGCGTCCGGCAGGACCTTTCTGATCCCCGGCTGAAGGACGCGGGGGAAGAGGGGCGGAAGCGGACAGGAAGGGCGCGGGAGGGCTTGGAGGCGGAGTGGGGAGCGACTGGGCGGGGAACGAGCGCGGGTTTATGCCGGGAAGGCCCGGAAGGAGCGGAAGGCCCGGGAGGGGCGGAAGGCACGGGATGAGCGGAAGGAGCGGAGCTTCCGGAAAAGGGGGCGGAAGGCCGCGGGTTTCGGCCGGGAGCGGGCGGGGAGCCGTTCCGGGTCGGCGCGGCTCCGGGATTGCGCGGAGGGGCCTAGGAGGACTCGGCAAGAAGGGCGAGGGCGTTTTCCAGGAGGTATTCCGGACGGTCCCCGTCCTGGGGGAAGAAGACCTGGGACTCGTGGAAAACGAAGCCCGGCTGCCCCGAAGAGCGTCCGGCGCTGGACCACTCGTTCAGGCTCTTCTTCAGGACCGCTGTGCAGCGCTCCAGATCGTCAACGCCGACTTCGGGCACGGCTATGGCGAAGATGCCGTAGGACACGTGGCCGAGCTCCCAGTAGTCGCTGGCGAAATGCAGGAACTGGGAGGATATGCTGCGCAGGAGCGATCTCGTGTCCTCGGGGGTGTGGGTGAGCGAGTAGCGGCCCAGCCCCGAGACGCAGAACAGCTTGAGGCACAGGGACTGGCGCTGGACGCTCATGATGTCCATGAGCCTTTCCAGGCGGTCCAGGAAGTTCGCGCGGTGGGGGAGGCCGGTCTGGAAGTCCAGGCCCTTCAGTTCCGTCACGCGGTCGATGAGGCGCATGTGGTGCGCGTGCGCGGACAGCCTTGCCGCAACCGCCGCGAAGAATTCCAGGCGGTTCGAATTCAGGACCTGCCCCTTGGTGCCGGCCAGGACCAGGCCGCCTATGGGCTTCCCGGAGTAGACCAGCGGCCAGCCGTAGAAGGAGGTGGGCTTCTTCAGGGGCTCCTGCTGGCTGAAGACGTAGGTGTAGTTCTCGCCGGTGTTCAGCCTGTCCTTGACCAGGGGCCGGAGGTGCGTGTGCACCCAGCCCGCGAGCCCCCCGTCCATGGGGTGGGACTGCTTCAGGCCCGGGACCTCGGGGCAGGAGGCGCGGATGAAGTAGCTGGCCCCCGCCCCGTCGAAGACCTCGGTCACGAAGGCCCAGGTGAGGCCGGACCAGTCGAGGAGCTGGGGCGGGAGGGTGGCGAGCCAGTGCGAGTCGGGATCCTGGGCGGCCAGGAGCCCCTCCAGGGTCGTCCAGAGGGCGAAGGGGTTGTCTTCGCGGTCCATCATCCTCCTCCATGCGCGGGCGGCTCCGGGCCCCCCGCGGCGGGAAGGGCCCGGGCCCGCCCGCCGCGCTGGGTGCCCTGGCAGGCTCTGCGGAGGGGCGTGCTACTCGTCCCCGCCGTCCTCGGCGGGGGCGGCGTCCGCGTCCTCGGGGAGGTCGGCGGGCTCGGGGGTCTCCGGCGCCTCGGTGGCCTCGGGGGCGGGCGCCGCCGCCTCCGGGGCGGCAGCGGGCTCCCCGTCCTGGGGCCGGTCGGCCGTGACCCGGAGCCTGAAGGAGCCGGTCACCTCGGGGTGGATGCGCACGGTGATGTCGTAGTCGCCCAGGCTCTTTATGGGCTCGGAGATCTTGAGGCGCCTGCGGTCGACGGCGACGTTCGCGGCGGCGGCCGCGTCCACGATGTCCTGGGGGGTCACGGCCCCGTAGAGGCGGCCCTTCTCGACCGACTTGCGGGTAATGGTCAGCGTCAGGCCTTCCAGGGTCTTCTTCAGGACCAGGGCGTTCTCCTTCTCGGCACGGGAGCGCTCCTCGAACTCGGCCCGCTTTTTCGCGAGCCTCCTGAGGTTGCCCTCGGTGGCCGGGAGGGCGTAGGATCCCGGGAGCAGGTAGTTGCGGGCGTAGCCGGGCGCGACCTTCAGGACCTGCCCCGCGAGGCCCAGCGACTCCACGTCTTGGGTAAGTATAATCTCAATCATAGCGGTATAGTCTCCTCTCGGGCCGATCTCTAGGGCTGGCCGTGGTGCGGCGCGGAGGAGGTCACCATGGCCGTGTAGGGCAGGAGGGCCATGTAGCGCGCGCGGATAATGCTCTTGGTGATGAGCCTCTGGTGCTTGGCGCAGTTGCCGTTGATGCGGCGGGGGTTGATCTTGCCCCTCTCGGTGATGAACTGCCTCAGGGTCTGGACGTCCTTGTAGTCGACGTGGGATATGTGGTCGGCGCAGAAGCGGCAGATCTTCCTGCGGTGGAAGGTCTTCTTCTTGCCTCGTCCCCGGCCCCGGAAGCCCCCCCGGTCGTCTCCGGGGCGGCCGTCCTGGCCCCCCCCGCCCTGGTAGCCCCCCGAGGAGTGGTGGTGGTGCGGGTTCTGGTTCTGCTGGTCCATGGCCATGATCGTCTGCCTCTTTCAGGTCGCGTAACGCTTGGTCGGAAGGTTTGCGGGACATCGGCGGGCCGGGGCCTTGCGGCCCTCGCGGCACGGGAGTCCCGTCGATTTTTTGGGGGCCCCGGGGCCCTGGGAATCCTAGCCCTCGGAGCCGGGCTCGCCCTCTGGTGCCTTCTCCTCGGCGGGGGCGGCCTCTGGTGCCTTCTCCTCGGCGGGGGGGGCGGTCTCGGGCGCCTTCTCCTCGGCGGCGGGGGCGGTCTCGGGCGCCTTCGCCTCGGAGCCGGGCTCGCCCTCGGGGGCGGCGGGCCTGGGAGCCCTGGGGGCGGCCTCGGAGATCCTGGGCCTCTGATCGCGGTCGCGGTCCCTGTCGCGGTCCCTGCCGCCGCGTCCGTCGCGGTCGCGGTCCCTGCCGCCGCGCCCGTCGCGGTCGCGGTCCCTGCCGCCGTCCCTGTCGCGGTCGCGGTCCCTGCCGCCGTCCCTGTCGCGGCCCTCGTGGGATTCGTCGCGGTTCTCGCGGCTTTCCTCGGCGGCGGCGCGGGCCTTCTCGTCCGCCTCCTTCTTGAGGCTCTTGGCGAGCAGCCTGGCCTTCTCGGCCTCGTAGCGGAGGTCCGTGAACTTGTGGTCCAGGACCAGGGTGAGGTGCTTGAACACGGACTCGTGGATCTTCAGGTTCCTCTTGAGTTCCGCCTCAACCGCCGGCAGGCCCTGGTAGTCGTAGATGACGTACTGGCCGTGTAGCTGCTTGCTGACAGGGTAGGCCAGGGTCCTGCGGCCCCAGTCCTCGTACCGGACGATCTTCGCGCCGCCGTCTGCCAGAATGCCCTCCACCTTTTCCCTGAACGTCTGCAGGGCGGGGGGGGCCAGGTCGGGTGAAAGCAGGATTAGGGTCTCGTACCTTCTGGGATGCATTAAGTGTTGCTCCTCGTGGTCTTGGATGGCCCCGGAGGTCCGTAGGGTCGCGCAATCGGCCTGGTTCCGGGGCGGGGAGGTGCCCTCTGCGGGCAAGTAAACAGACATTATAGCCGCCGGCCAGCCGGCGGTCAATAGGGGCTTGGGGCGGAAAGGCTCGGGCTTCGGCGGGTCCCGGACCGCCGCCGGCGGGAGCGGCGTGCACGGCGGGAGGACGGGCCGGGGGGCTTCGGGGCACGGGAAGCGGGGCACCGCGCGGGCCTGTCCGGGGATTATGATCGGGACGTCCGGGATTTTGATCGGGACGGCCGGTGGAAGGGCGGCCCCGGCCGCATCGGGGAGGTTCCGGGGGACGGTTCTCCGGTGCCGGGCCGCTCAGGGGCGGCGCCGCCTTCCTGGAGGGAGCCGGGAGGACCGGGGCGTCTGCATCTTTCCCGGATTCCGGAGCGGGACCGGCGGCGGGGAGGAGGCGTCCGCGGTGGCGATGGAGATGGGGTGGCGGAGCATGAGGCGGGAAAAGGGACTGAATTTCCAACAATAGAATTGTAAGTGGCTCAAATTTGCCTATTGGTATTCAAATATATGGAATTGTTTGACTATGGGGAAATGACAGGCTAAAATAGGATAAGATAGGATTCCGCCCCCCGGACCTCCCGAAGGATGCCCGGGCGGCCCCCGCGACCCGGAGAGCCGGGCCGGGCAAGGCCCTCGGGCACAAAGGAGGTGCTTCCCCTGCGCAACTACAGAAGACAGACGTCCTGGCA
This sequence comes from Deltaproteobacteria bacterium, assembly GCA_031264045.1. Lineage (GTDB taxonomy): Bacteria > Desulfobacterota > Desulfarculia > Adiutricales > Adiutricaceae > JAIRZX01. The sequence continues at coordinate 3,782 of JAISEQ010000407.1, read as the reverse complement.
GAGATCCGGCGGCCGACGACAAGCGAGCGAGCGGGCGGACGCTCCGGGGCGCGGGACGCGCGGGGCGGGGAGGCTCGCCCGCCTGGGGCTCGCGTGCCTCGCCGTCTGCGGGTGCCTCATGATTGCCCTGTGGATCCTGGCCCCCCGCGCCGAGCGCGCGGAGGCGGAGGACGCCGGGGACGGTGCCGGGGAGCGGGCGGAGCCTGCGGCCCCCGCTGGCAGGCCGCCCAGGCCCGCCCCCGTGAGGACAGTCCTGCAGGGAGTCCTGGGGCTCTGGGCCGAGGGGCTCCTGACCGGCAGCTACGCGAAGTTCCACGAGTCCCTCGCCTCCGACTGGAAGGCCAAGGACGCCCCCGCGGACATAGCCGCGGTCTACAGGCCGCTGGAGGCCTGGAGGGACGCGCTCCGGACCTTCCCATCCCGGGGGAAGCTCGTGCTCCTCCAGTCCGAGCCCTACCGCTCCGACATGCCGGACGCTCCCGGATCGGCGCAGCTGCGGGAGAACATAGGCCCCGAGAGCCCCTGGCTCGTGAGGGGCGAGTGGAGAACCGGGAGGACGGCCCTGAACTTCACGCTCATACTCGCCGCCGACCGGGGGGAATGGAGGCCCGCCGGTCTCCTGGTGGAGATTTTCGAGAAGTAGCGGGCGCCCGCCCGCTCGGGACGTGAGTCTCGCGCGCGGGGGCCGCCTCCGGAGTCCGGGATCCCCTTTCGGGTACGGGGAGGGCGGCGGGGCCGCCTCCGGCGTCCGGCGGAGCCGATTTCCCGGGCCGGGCGGCGCGGCTTCCGGAGCCGGCCGTGCGCGGGAACGGGCGGTCCGGACGGGTCCGGGAGCGGGGCGAGGGACCACTGGCTTCCGGGCCCGTGCGAGGGGCCTCAGGCCAGCGCCGCGCAGCGCTCGGGGTTCGGTCCCGCTATGATGCGGATCTCGTTTCCTTCCCCCGGGACGAAGAAGGTCACGGGGAGCTTGCCGGCGAGCTCCGGGCGCGGGAGCGCCCGGTCCTTCATGATCACGCCGAGCCTGGTCTTCGTCGGTGGCCCGGCGCTCTCGACGTTGTCCTCGCCGCCCGGGGCCAGGCGGAGCACCTTTAGCTCGCCATCCTGGACCGGGGGCAGGACCTCCTACTCCGCCGCCGGCTTCGCGTCCGGCGCGTCCCTCTTCGCGGCGAGGGCGCCCTTCTGTTCTGCCGACAGTTCCGCGTCGCCCCCCGCCGCCAGCATGAACTCGCGCAGGCCCGTCATGAGGTTGCCCGCCATGGTGCCGCAGGTGGCCTGGACGGCTTTCCCGGCCTCGACCACGCCGGCGGCGCCGAGCTCCTTCAGGCGCGCCGGATCGACCGGGGAAGGGTCGTCAACGGAGACCCTGAGCCTCGTTATGCAGGAGTCGAGGTTCGTGATGCTGCTCCTGCCGCCGAACGCCAGGACCAGCTGGCGCTAGAGTTCCGAGCCCTCGTAGGCCTCGCCGTCCTCCAGGCTGACGTCCTCGCGGCCCGGGGTCTTCAGGTCGAAGAACCTGATGGCTGCCCTGAAGATTCCGTAATAGCCCGCGGCGTACAGGGGGCCGAAGATGAAGGTCAACCAGGGCTTCGTGTCGATGGCGTAGTAGAGCGCGAGATCTATGCCCCCCTGCGAGAAGGTGTAGCCGATGTGCGCGCCCATGAAGTTCAGGAGGGCGAAGGCCGAGCTCGTGATTGCCGCGTGGATGACGTACAGGAAAGGCGCCACGAACATGAAGGAGAACTCGATGGGCTCGGTGATGCCGGTCAGAACCGACGCGAGCGCCGCCGAGAGCATGACGCCGCCGACGCGGGCCCTGTTCTCGGGCTTGGCCGAGTGCCACATGGCGATGGCCGCGGCGGGGAGCCCCCACATCTTGATGAGGAACCCGCCGGAAAGGATGCCTGCCGTCTTGTCCCCCGCGAAGAAGCGGGTGATGTCCCCGTGGACGACGTTCCCCGCCGCGTCCGTGAAGGAGCCTATCTCGAAGAAGAAGGGCACGTTCCAGGCGTGGTGCATGCCGAACGGGAGCAGGAGCCTCTCCACGAAGGCGTACAGGCTGCCTGCCATGACCGGGTTCTTGTAGGCGGCCCAGTTCGAGAAAATCTGGATCCCGGACTGGACGGGGGGCCAGACGCAGCTGAGTATCACCCCGAGGACGATGGCGGAGAAGCCGGTAACGATGGGCACGAAGCGCTTGCCCGCGAAGAAGGCGAGATACGAGGGGAGCTCTATGCGGTAGAAGCGGTTGAAGAGGAACGCCGCTATCCCCCCCGCCAGGATGCCCCCGAACACGCCGGTGTCTATCGAGGACAGGCCCAGGACCTGCCGCATCTGCATGGCTTCGGGGTGGGGGTCCAGGTGCAGGACGTAGATGCCCATGGCCCCCAGGGTGGCCACCATCACGATGTAGCCCGCCGTGGCCGAAAGGGCGGCGGCCCCGTCGTTCTTGGTGAAGCCGAGGGCCACGCCGACCGCGAAGACCAGGGCCAGGTTCCCGAAGATGATGCTGCCGCCGGCCTTCATTGGCTCGGAGACGAAGGCGGGGATGAAGGAGAAGTTGGAGGAGCCGATGCCCAGGAGGATTCCGGCCGCCGGAAGGATTGCCACGGGCAGCATGAGCGACTTGCCGACCTGCTGCATGAAGCTCGAGGCGTTCATCTTGAGGAATGACCGGTTCTCAAGCATCGGCGCCCTCACAGGCCGCCGCGTCCGCGGCGAACGCGGCGGCGCGCTCCGGACCTTCCCCTCCCGGGGGAAGCTCGAGCTCCTCCAGTCCGAGCCCTGCCGCCCCGACATGCCGGACGCTCCCGGATCGGCGCAGCTGCGGGAGAACATAGGCCCCGAGAGCCCCTGGCTCGTGAGGGGCGAGTGGAGAACCGGGAGAACGGCCCTGAACTTCACGCTCATACTCGCCGCCGACCGGGGGGAATGTAGGCCCGCCGGTCTCCTGGTGGAGATTTTCGAGAAGCAGCGGGCGACCGCCCGCTCGGGACGTGAGTCTCGCGCGGGGGGGCCGCCTCCGGCGTCCGGGATCCCCTTTCGGGCACGGGGAGGGCGGCGGGGCCGCTTCCGCGTCCGGCCGTGCGCGGGAACGGGCGGTCCGGACGGGTCCGGGAGCGGGGCGAGGGACCACTGGCTTCCGTGCCCGTGCGAGGGGCCTCACGCCAGCGCCGCGTAGCGCTCGGGGTTCGGTCCCACTATGATGTGGATCTCGTTTCCCTCCCCCGGGACGAAGAAGGTCACGGGGAGCTTGCCGGCGAGCTCCGGGCGCAGGAGCGCCCGGTCCTTCAGGATCACGCCGAGCCTGGTCTTCGCCAGGGGTTCGGCGCTCTCGATGTTGTCCTCGCCGCCCAGGGCCAGGCGGAGCACCTTGAGCTCGCCCTCCTGGACAGGGGGCAGGACCTCCTCCTCCGCCGCCGGCTTCGCGTCCGGCGCGTCCCTCTTCGCGGCGAGGGCGCCCTTCTGTTCGGCCGACAGCTCCGCGTCGTCCCCCGCCGCCAGCATGAACTCGCGCATGCCCGTCATGAGGTTGCCCGCCCTGGTGCCGTAGATGGCCTGGACGGCTTTCCCGGCCTCGACCACGCCGGCGGCGCCGAGCTCCTTCAGGCGCGCCGGATCGACCAGGGAAGGGTCGTCCACGGAGATCCTGAGCCTCGTTATGCAGGAGTCGAGGTTCGTGATGTTGCTCCTGCCGCCGAACGCCAGGACCAGCTGGCGCTAGAGTTCCGAGCCCTCGTAGGCCTCGCCGTCCTCCAGGCTGACGTCCTCGCGGCCCGGGGTCT
>JAISEQ010000395.1 GCA_031264045.1 Deltaproteobacteria bacterium | reverse complement strand
GGACATCACCGAGCGCCGGGTGCCCCAGGACGGCCGCATCAAGCTGCGCATCGGCAAGAACAAGGAAATTGACTTCCGCGTCTCCTCGCTCCCCACCCTCTTCGGGGAGTCGGTGGTCCTCCGAATCCTGGACAAGTCGGGCCTGAACGTCGACATGACCAAGCTCGGCTTCACCCAGAAGAACCTGGACCAGTTCATGGGGGCGGCCTACCGCCCCAACGGGCTCCTGCTCGTCACCGGCCCCACGGGCTCCGGAAAGACCGTCACGCTGTACTCGACCCTGAACCTCCGGAACACCGAGGACGTGAAGATCCTGACGGCCGAGGACCCCGTCGAGTTCAACTTCCCGGGCGTCAACCAGGTGAACGTGGTGAAGGAGGTCGGCATGACCTTCGCGAAGGCCCTGAAGGCCTTCCTCCGCCAGGACCCCGACATCTGCATGATAGGCGAGATCCGGGACATCGAGACGGGCGAGATAGCCGTCGAGGCGGCGATGACGGGCCACCTCGTGCTCTCCACCCTCCACACCAACGACGCTCCCTCCACGGTCACCCGTCTGGTGGACATGGGCGTCGCCCCATTCAACGTGGCCGCCGCCCTCATAGTCTGCTCCGCCCAGAGGCTCCTGCGGCGCGTCTGCGCCAACTGCCGCCAGCCCCTCCCCAAGCTGACCGCCAACAAGCTGATCGAGGCCGGCTTCGACCCCAACGAGATAGGCACCGTGCAGCTCTACGAGGGCCGCGGCTGCCCCACCTGCAAGGGCACCGGCTACAAGGGCCGCCTGGGCGTCTTCGAGGTCATGGAGAACACCCAGACCCTCGCGGACGCCATAGCCTCCAAGGTGAACGAGGCGCACCTCCGGAAGATAGCCCTGAAGGAGGGCATGGCCACCCTGCGCCAGGACGGGCTTCTGAAGGCCCAGCAGGGAAGCACCACCCTGGCCCAGGTGCTCGAGAAGACCGTCGTCCAGCGCGAGAGCCTGCCCCACTACCTGCTGAACCCCGACGAGCAGGTGTTCGAGAACGGCGACATCATCATCAAGGAGGGCAACACCGACACCGCCTTCTACAAGCTCATCCAGGGCTGCCTCGAGGTCTACAAGGCCCAGAACCTCATAGCCGAGATCTCCCAGACCAACACCTACTTCGGCGAGATGAGCTCGCTTGTCGGTTCCCGCAGGAGCGCCACGATAAAGAGCCACGGGCGGAGCATAGTGAAGGTCTTCCCCGGCGACAAGCTGGGGGAGGTCCTGGACAACTACCCGGACATCGCGAAGCAGATCATAAACACCCTGGTGTTGAGGCTCAACGAGTCCGGAAACCGCCTCTCCGAGATGATGCAGAACCGCATCGAGCTGGAGCGCACCTACGTGAACCAGCTCACCTCCACCATCGGATCGGCCGGCGCCTTCCCCCAGGGCTCCCGGCCCATCGCCTCCGCCCCCAGGGGCGGCATAGCCGGCGGGAACATGGCCATGGCCACCAAGCCATCGGCCCTGAACAAGCTCGCCTCCAAGAGGGCCGCGAAGTCGGAAGCCGGGGACAAGGCGGGATCCCCCGCCCCGGCAGCCCCCCCGTCCGCTCCGTCCGCGGCCCATCCAGCCGGCGGTGGCAACGGCCACGCGCCTTCGCCCGGGCCCGCCGGGGACGCCGCCCCGCCGGCCCCCTCCTCCCCGGCGTCCGCGTCCGCCCCGGCTCCCGCGAACCCGCTCGTGGGCCGCATTGCCCAGCAGGCCGCAGGCGCGCCCGCCGCCGCCCCGGTGGTCAAGGCCGTACAGGCCAGGAAGCCCCAGCCCCTGGATACCGCCGGCAGGACGACGTTCCTGAAAAGCCTGCTCCCCGCCGACCAGACCCAGCAGATCCGCATGGTGCCCGGCGCCTCCCCGGCGGCCAAGATACTCCGCGAGGCGCAGTAGCGGCCCGCCAGCCACGGGCTCCGGACCGGCAGGCCCGCCTTTGGGCATTCGGATCCGGAGCCGGGCCCCGAGCCGGTCCCGGAGCCGGATCCGGCACGGGATCCGGCTGACCTTGCCAGTGACCGCGGCTTCCCGCCCTTCCCCCCGAATCCCGCCCAGGGACAGGGGGGAGGGGTTTTTTGTTCCCGCAGTGTGATATAATATATTATCGGCTTACGGGGCCGGGCCGCCGCCCTTCGGCCCGCACCCCGGACCGCGCCGCTCCGCGCGGCGCGGCCCCATTCCGGGTCCTGAGCCTCCCCCCGAGCGGCTCCCTGCGCTTCCGGGGGAGGGGAGAGTCACACCATGCCCGAGCTTCCATGCCCCGCGGGCGCCGCCTGCGGCTCCGCCGGCCGCGCCGCCGCCTCCGGTACGGCGCCTTCCGACTTCCCGCCCCCGGGATCTTCCGGGGCCTTACCCGCAGCGGGCGCTCCCGCTCCGGCTTCCGCCGCGCCCCCTCCGGCGCCTCCCCGCCCCGCGCGGGCCCCGGCCCCTTTTCCGGGGGCGGCCGCGCTGGGACTCCTGGTCATGGCCGCGGCGGGCGCCCTGCTGGTCTCCGGATCCCCGTCCGGCCCCGTTCCCCTGATGGCCCAGTCCGACGACGCGGCGCCCGCCGCCCCCAGGCTCGCGGCGGCCAGCTACCCCGTGTGGCTGTTCGCGAGATGGCTCAATTCCGGGCGCGAGGCCTTCAGCGTGGAGCTGATGACCCGGCCCGAGACCGGATGCCCCCACGAGTTCAATCCCCAGCCCAGGGACCTGGAGCGCCTCACCCAGACGAGGACCCTGGTCAAGAACGGGCTCGATCTGGAGATCTACCTCGCCAGGGCCATCAGGGTGGCTCCGCCCGACGTCTTCGTGATAGACGCCTCGAAGGGGGTGCCCACCATGATAAACTCCTACGGGAGGCTCTCCATCCCCGGGGAGCCCTCGGCCCGGGCGGCCATGGAGCCCAACCCCCACATCTTCCTGTCGCCGAGGCTCGCGTCCATGATGGCCTCGAACATCGCCGCGGGCATGTCGGAACGCGATCCCGAGGGGGCCATGCACTACCAGTCGCGGCTGGAGCTCTTCCAGAAGGACATGCGGGCCCTGGAAGACGATCTCGCCCTCTTCAAGAGGACCCGCCGCGGCTACAAGATAGTCACCAGCCACGGGTTCATGGACTACCTGGCCCAGGATCTCGGCCTGACGATCCTGGCCGATCTTGAGCCGGCCCCCGAGGTGACGCCCTCCGCCGCGAGGCTGGCCAGGATTTCGGATCTGGTCCGGGACGAGAGGGTCACGGCCGTGCTCCTGGACCCCCATGCGGACCTGAAGCTCGCGCAGACCCTGGGCGAGGAGACCGGCATCCCGGTGGCGGTGGTGGATCCCGTGACCTCCGGTCCCGCCGACCCGTCCCCCGGCTACTACCAGTCCGTCATCCGGGAGGACCTGAACATGCTGGGGGCCCTCTTCCCCGTGAACGCCTCGTGACGCGGCCCGGAGGGCCGCGTCCGCCCCGCCCTGCGGAGTCCCGTCCCGGACGGGCCGGCCCCGGGGGGCGGGGGATTCCGCAGTCCGAGGGGCATGAGGCACCATGGACCGGCGGTCCGGGCGGAAACCCTCCCGCGCGGATCTCCGCGAATTTCCTCACGCGTCGGGGCGCAATCTCCGCAGGGCTCGGACGGCGGTCGCCCGCGCGCCGAGGCGGAAGACGAGGGCCGTGAAGGACGCCGCGCCGTTCCGCGTTTCCGGAACGGCAAGTGGCCCCGCCGCTATCGCGTCCTGCCGCGACCGGCTTCGTTTTCCGCGACCGGCCGCGCCGCAATCGCCCCGCCCCGGCGCCGCCGGGGGACGGCCGGGGGCC
>JAISEQ010000345.1 GCA_031264045.1 Deltaproteobacteria bacterium | reverse complement strand
TGGGACAGGTCCGGACCGCAGAAACGCTCGGACTTCCAGAGGCTCGTCGAGGCGGATCTCCTGGAAAGGCGGATCCCCTACATGACCCTTCTGGGGACCCTGGAAGAGCGGCTGGACACCGCCGCAAGGGTGATTGCCGGCTTCGAGAAGTTCGGCAATTACTTCGGCATGGCGGCGTCCGGCGGACTGTAGCCGCAGGAGCCCCGTCCCCGCCGCCATGCGGCGACCGCGAAGGCCCTGGTGCTGCGTCTCCCGTCAGGGTTCTGACGGGATCAGCTCAGTCTCGGAAGGCGACCGCCTCACGCTCCATCCGTGTGATACTTCCGCAAAATCGTCCATATGCGGCTACCGGTCCTCCGCCCTGTGTAATCCCGGCATCAGTGCGGAGATAATCCGGCAGGCCCAAGGAACGCGCCATGCCACTGAATTACGCGCGACCCATAAACGACAATGACCGCCTCTGCCCTTCAAGGCCACCGTACCGCCACACAAATCCATTCCAGGCGCTTTCACCATCCCCGTGAACTTATATCTATAAAACACTTAAACCATAGGGTTTCTGATGCCTTAGAAATTTCAAGGTTTTATATAGGACAAATGTGAATGTCGATATTGAAAGAAAACATTTAAACGCTACCGTAGACTCCTAATCAACGATGGCAATGAACACCTTGAATCATCCAGGTATTTAGATTATACAATTTTACGTTACCATGTCAAGCCTGACAACGCTGAAACGCTATATCCATGGGGAAAATAATAAAATTTGTTCTTGATGGAAACGGGGCAGACTATCTGTTCAACCACTCTCCCCTCGGCGCGACAATATTTTCAGATATCGCACGGCGCTCTGGATACCCCGCAGTCAGGACGGCAAGCAATTAATGAGCATCGATAAAATTCCTGAAGGATGATACCAGGGCCGGAATCACGTCACAAAGGATATTTGGCATTGGCTTTACGATATTTTTTAAATGCTGAAAATGGCTTTTGTCACTTGCCTGAGAGAGAATGCGGAATGTCTGCTTGCTGGCTTTCCATAATACAGCGTAAGATTCGGATGCGCATAAGCGGGCAAAGCCGATTGCTCATGAGAGTCGATGAACCAGTAAATTTAACTCTCAACAAAGATACAAAAATTTTCATACAGTGTATAATAATATGTCCATAGAAACATAATCTTAATTATGGTTATAAGATGAGTTAAACTCCGTAACACGAAGGATATATTACTCAAATTCAACATTCCTAACGTTTAATGTCAAAACTACGGCTTGGTCTTCCCGATCGATTCCGGCATATCTGAGCCGATACAGATGTTAACGAAGGAATTGGCGAAAACTGTCATTCCATAAGTCCTTTTCAATGGCATCAATCCTGCCGCATCCAACATCCGAGAAATTGTCGCCCGGCAAACGATATCATCCCGAACTTCCCGAAATGAAATGTTCCCTCCTCATGATCAATGAGCTCACATTGACAGGTTTTGTCGCGACCAGGATCGGAAATACATTCAAGTTAGCCACATCTGAAAACCTATACTATTTATGGATGTTAACTTTGATAGCGACAATATCCGCACCATAGCTCAAGGATGTAATGCCGCATTTTCTGAACAAACGCGTTCCGCCATTCGGAAACATGATGGAATGTCATTACAATTTCACTTCAAGCCAAGCCGTTTGAATCAATATTGATTCCACTGCGAAAACTCATCCCTCTTCAAATGAGAGGGTGAACTCTATTCGTCCTCGGCATCGAAATCACCTGTATTTATGCCAAATCCATGTCATTTCGTGTAACCCTTACCTAACCACTTTGGCCTCTGAAAGGTCAAGTGAGGGGTTTCGCAGTGGAATCAATATTCCATCAATTGCCTGACAGCGCGAGTTCTCCTGTCTCGTCATGCCTGCTTCATATCAATATCCTCGACAGTTCCGAAATCGCTCGTCATCCTACTCAAACGGCCCAGTTGCATACGCGACTTGAACGTCTGGATATCCGTCCAAACAATCAAAGCTCGCAATATTTCCTTAGCCTGTAGCCTCCAGAACATGAAATCTCCCCGCATCACTGCACGAGTAAATGATCTGTCATTACATCGGATGCTTTGACGGATATGTGCAGTGACGCTTCAGAGATCCATCAGGCAAAATTCAATTTTTCCCGGCGAATCAAAAACCGTCAATTCCGGAAAGTCCGACCCGGTGGACCATAACCCCGCAAACCCTTGCCCGGGCATCATTCCAGCCGGTCTCGACCGCGAGAGGGCACTCCCGGTCTCCCGGACTTCCCTTGACAGGATATGGGGAGGATGGTATCGTCAATCATGCCGTCAGTCGGGTTCCGAATCCCGGTCCGGCGGCCTGGGATGTTGTCCCAGCCGTGCGGAACGCCCTCCCGGAACTTGTCCGGCCCGTTTCCGCGGTGCCCGTAACCCCCCGGTTTTCCGCGCCGACTGAAGGCGCACTGCGGAGCCAGCCCCATGCCCCTTCGGCAGGCGTCAGCCACGGCCACGATCGCTCTCGCCCTCATGGCGCTCGCGATGCTTGCGACCGGTGCCTTCGCCCAGGACGCCCCTCCCTTCGAGGCGTCCGCCATCGACGGGGCACCGCAGCTCTCCGTCTACTACATAGGCACCTGGATCGACTGGCAGGAAAGCCTCGGAGCAGCCTACAGCGGCGGCCCTGCCTCCCCGGAGGCTCCGTTCGGCTCAAGAGGCCTGACGGGCCTGAGCTTCGGGGGCGGCTACAGCTTCCCCGTCAGGGAACGCGGGACCATGGGCCTCTACGGGGCGCTGAACCTTCCGAGCCTCGCCCCCGACGTTCCGGGCGATCCCCCTTCCCTCTTCGGCTACAGGCGCTCAACGCCCTTCCGGACCCGGCTGGGCGGCCGCTACACGCACGTCTTCTCCCCCAGGCTCCGGGGCTTCTTCGGTCTCGGCTGGGACTACGGTTTCGGGGACGTCAGGTACGGTGCCAGGACCCCCAGGATCCCCCTAAACGCCCATGAAGGCTCCTCCGCCTTCGCCGAGTTGGGCCTGAAAATCTCCGATTTCGGCGACTTCAGCTTCGACATCAGCACCTACGGGCTCTCCTCCGGGAACGGGGGCGACAGCGTGGGCGGCATGAACATGATCTTCACATTCTGACGCGCCTTTGCCCGGGCGCGACGGAACGGCCCCCCTTCCCCGTTTCCTGAAGGGGGGCCTTGAAGGGGGCCTTTTGGATTCGGGGATCCAACCGCCCCGCAGGGGACCCCGCGCCGGTGCCCTGCGCCCCAGGGGGCTTCTCCCGCAGGTCTTCCCTTACCAGCCGCAAGCGCCATCGGGACAGCTCCGGGTTTACCGGGGTGACCCAGGCACCGTCAGGGCCTGTCGGTCACTATAACCGCGGCGAAGGTCAGCGGCTCCGCCCCCGTATTCCTGAGCCCGTGGCTTTCGCCCTGGCGTGTGAGGGTGAAATCCCCTGCCCCGACCGGGTAAGCCCTGCCGTCCGAGTCCGTGTACTCGCCGCTCCCGCTCAATACGAGGTATACCTCCTCGTCCGCGTCGTGGGCATGCACTCCTATGGACGCGCCGGGCTCCAGGGTGTTCACGGCGGCCATGGAGAGCCGCGAGCCTGCGGGGCGCGACCCCTCGGACACGTAGCTCCGGCCAGTCATGTGCCCGCATCCCCCGCGGGCATCGCTGGCGGCGGTCCCGGCCGCCTCGGATTCGCGAAATATCATTGTCCGGCTCCCAATCTCCTTTTCCGGTTCCTTTCCGCACGGACGCCGACGGCTCGGCAGCTTGCCGTGTGACGTGCGCAAGGCGACCGGACTGAAGAATCGCGTCCGCCGGACTGCCGCACGGCCCTGTCCGATCGGGAGGGCAACTCCCCGCAGGGCGACGAGGAGCCGTGTTGCGCCCGCGAGCCGCCTTCCGGCGCGGCACACGCGGCACCCGGAAGGCGAAACTCCAGCAGACGCCTGACCCGCATCCCGGGCCGGACCGGCCACCCGCTCCCGCGCCCCCGCGGGAACGAATGGCAGCAGGGGGCCGGGACCCTCCTGAGGACTCCCTATAGCCAGACGGAGGATACAGACCCGTCCGGCCCGGGGGAAGCGGATCAGCTCGCGACCCCCGCCCGAGACGGGCGGGGGGCAGTCAGGACATCCTACGGGGCGAGGGGCGCCCCGTCCGGGACCTTCGCCGACGGTGCCTTCCCGGCTCCGGAGCGGACGGTCCCCGCCTTTCGGCCGACGGCCGCCGTGAAGGGTGCCCCGCGCCGGGAGGCAAGCGCCGTTGCGGGCAGATAGCCTGTCTTCATGGGTCGGCCCTTTCGGGCGGCACGGGCCGGGGCCCAGCGGGGCGGGAGCCAGAACCGGAAGGCGTCCCGGGCCGGAGCTCCGGAGCGGCTCCGGGCGCGGGGGAACTCCGGACCGGACGCGGGATCAACTTCCTTCAGATTAGCCTAAATCCGTAAAATTTCAATAGCGAACTGCTGCCGGACCTCCCGGCACACGGTTCCGGACGGGGCTTTCGGGGCGGCATTTGGGTTCTGGGAGGGACGCGGCATATCCGATAGTTTATAATAATATATTAAATTAAATATATTGTTATATAAAATAGCGCTATATTATTTACCCGCAACCGCATCCGTAAAAATCGTATCCGTTAAAGGGGATGCAGACATACACCCTCCAGTTTCCCCCGCCTTCCGGGCTCCCCGTCCTTCTTCCTTTCCCCATATTCTTTCCCGCCTTCCGGCATTCCGCCGCCTTTGTCCCCTCCCCCGCCTTCCGGCATATCCCCCCTCCGTTCTTCCGCACCGGGATCTGCCCGCACCTGAACGGATGATACACGCCGAAATCGGTTCGCGGAGCTGGCCAGGCCGACACGGAAAGGCGAACTTGACCGGATTCCAGGCTCAGGTCCGTCTTGGGCCACCCGTTCCGGGCCGGACGCCGCATCGCGGCCCGTTCCGGTTGCCTGCCGACCTTCATCCAGAGTTTCCTTCGGAAGGCGGACCGGGAGGCGGACCCTTCCCCTTGACATGGACGATCGAGAGCACGGGACAAACGGGAGACCGGGACGATCGGCGGGCTTGTATACTGGGAACCGTCCCGGCACCTCGATGGACGGCTGGGGAACGCCTTCGCGACCGCCCGCGTCCTGAAACCCGCCCGGAAGTCTCCCGCAGGCCCTCCCGAACCAATCGGCGAACCGATGCCCTCCGGCGCCCCGAAATCCCGTTCCCGCGCCAGAACCGTTTCCGTGACCGCTCACCCGGCACATTCAGGTCCCCAAGTCGGCGAGGCGGCGGGCCGGTCTTTCCGCAGCGAGCTGACACGTGCTAGAATCCCCAGGCCGCCCCGTCCGCGTTTCCCGGCCTGTCCCATGCCCTCCCCCAGGATGCCCCCATGCCCTCCCCGCATTCCGACTCCAGGAGACAGCCCTCGCTCAGCCAGCTCCTCCGGCGGATCCTCTGGTCCTTCTCCCTGGCCCTGGCCGGCACCTGGGGGCTTCTGGTCCCCAGGCTCTACCTCGTGAACCCCGAGTCCGGGGGTCTGACCGGGCTGTGGTTCTACACGGATCTGGCCTCCCTCACCCTGGCCATATTCGGCATCTTCATGGTCGTGTACCACCACTCCCGGCTGGCCCCCAGGCTGTCCAGGCTGGGGAGGCTGGGGGAGACCGGCTGGGGCCCGCCCTGAGCCGATCCCCGCGCGGCCGGGCGGCCGGGTGATCTTTTCGCCGGAATGGCCTATAATCGTACCGGCATCCCTCCAGCGGTCCGGGCGCCCGGCGCCGCCTCCTCCCGCATGCCCCGTCCGGCAGGCGACGGGCCGGGTACGGGGACGCGCCGGAACAGGGGGAACCGGAGCCAGATGATAGTCCTGCACAACGTCGACTTCACGGCGGCCTTCCTGGCGGGCCTGGCCATGTTCTTCACCCCGTGCACCCTGCCGCTCATCCCGGGATGGCTCTCCACCGTTGCGGGCCGGAACTCCGGGATGTACCTCCCATCCGGGGACGGGGCCTCCGGGCCCGGAGGCCGCGCCAGGCTCGCGGTGCTCCTTTCCACCGTCCTGTTCGTCCTGGGATTCAGCGCCGTCTTCACCCTCATGGGGGCCGCGGCGAGCGCCCTGGGCACGCTCCTCTTCGAGCATGCCGCCGTGATCCGCTACCTCGGTGCCGCCGTCATGGCCTTCTTCGGGCTGGTCCTCCTGGGCGCCGTCCGTCCCAGGGCACTTCTCGGCGAGCGCAGGCTCCCGATACCGCGCGAGCCGGCGGGGCTCCTGGGGGCCTTCCTCGTGGGCACGGCCTTCGCCGCCGGCTGGACCCCCTGCGGCGGGCCGGTCCTGGCATCCCTATTCGCGCTTGCCGGAAACGAGCCCAGCCTCCAGCGGGGCATGGGGCTGCTCGCAGTCTTCTCGGCGGGTCTGGCGGTCCCATTCCTCGTAGGCTCGCTCATGCTGGGGAAGCTCCTGCCTCTCCTCAAAGGCCTCGGGAGGCGCGCGGTCTGGGTGAACCGGGCCCTGGGCGCGGCGATGCTGATCCTGGCGGCGCTCCTTGTCCTGGACAAGCTCTCCCTGGTCACCCCGGACGTCTGAGCCGCCCGTTCCGGCCCCCCCGTTACCGCCCGAGCCGACCGTTCCGCTGAGGATACGCCGGACGCGCGTTCCCGGACCCCCTCACCTGGCTCCGCCCGCCCGAACCAGGCCGGGCGCACCGGGCCCCGCCCGCCACCCAGGGCCCCGTCCGGGGCCGCTTCCCTTCCCCGCAGAGCGGCCGGCGCTTGCCGCCGCTGCAGAGCCACCTTCTGGAGGGCGCGATACCCGCCGCACCGCGGGAGGACTCGCGCGGGCACCCTAAATGAAAAAGACCATCGCGCTCACCTTCCTGGCCTTCGCGGCCATCCTCGCCCTGACCGGATTCCTGATCCTCCCGGACCGCCCCGCGGCGGAGGCGCTCGAGGCCCCGGGCCCGTATTCCCGCCCCCCCCTCTCGGAGAGCCGCCAGACGCTGGTGACGGAGGCCGCAGCCCGCGAGGGCCTGACCCTCCCGGCCTCCGCCGCCCCCCCCAGGGAGTACCCCGGGACGGGCCTTAAAACCTTCAGCCCCAACGACGCTGCGCAGGAGGCCAGGAACACCGGCAAGTACGCGGTCCTTTACTTCTGGGCGACCTGGTGCGGCAACTGCGCCTTCTTCGACGCGAACGTCATCCCCGACAAGCGGGTGGTCGAGTCGCTCAACTCCTCCTTCGCCATGGCCCCCATAGACTACGACCAGTCCGAGGCCCTGGTGAGGATGTTCCGGATCCGCGCGGTACCCACCTTCATCTTCCTGGATCCCGACGGCAAGCCGGTGACCGTGCTTCCGGGGGCCGTGCCCGCCGACATCTTCACGGCGGTCCTCTCCTACGTGAGCTCCGGCTCCTACAAGACCATGGACTTCGAGAAGTTCGCCACCGACCTCTGACGGGAGGGCCTCAGCCCTGGGACGGCCCGGCGGGGCGCTGGAGCCGCCTTGGGACACACCGGCACACCGGCTTCCCCTGGACCGGGAACCCCGAACCTGGTACCCTTTGGTCCCCGTCCTGGTTGAGGCGAGCCCGAATCCCCCAGCCCCCGCCCCTTCCGGCGCCGGCCTGCCCCCTGGACCGCGAACGGCCCCGCCCGCCGGTTCCGCACGGCGGACACCAGCGCTTTCAGGGAACCCGGGGGCTCCGCTCCCGACTCCCGGCGGCCCGGCCCCGGCAGGACCGGCAACCCCATTCCGGCACTTCCCGCGACTTCGCTCCGGATCCGGGTTGCCCGCCGCTGGCCTCCGGCGGCCCGCTCCGCATGACGGGTGCGCGCGGACCTTGAAGTCCCGCCCCCTGCCGCCGGTCTGCCCCTCAGGAATCCAGCAGTCCCCGCGCCCTGCCTGCCCCCGGACGTAGGGGACCCCCAGCCCCGGACCCCGGCCGACGTCTGACGTCCGTCGGCACCGGAGCCATCCGCCACGCCGGCACGGAGCGGCCCCCCCACCCCCACCGCCGCGGCGGTCCCCCCTTCCTCACGTGGGAAGTCGGCGGCACCGCGGTCACCGCAGGCCCCTTCGGACGGGGCCCAGAACAGGCTCCGGCCGGGCGCGGATTGCCCCGACCGGGCATCTGACCGTAAAGGTGCTTCACATGTCCAGATCGACAACCCGGCGCGCCCGCCCCTTCCACCCCTCCGCGTGCCTGGCCCTTTTCGCCGCCCTGGCCGTCCTCTCCGGATGCGCCCAGGTGGTGGGCACCGGCCGCTCGCAGCTGAGCCTCGTGAGCGACTCGGAACTTAACCAGCAGTCAGCCCTCGCCTACCGACAGACCCTGGCCAAGGGCAGGCTCTCCTCCAACCGCACGGACACCGAGACGATAAGGAGGGTGGGCCAGCGCATAGCGAGGGCGGCCCAGATCCTCATGGCCTCAGAGGGCCGCGGCGGCGAGCTCTCCGGATACTCGTGGGAGTTCAACCTCCTGGAGTCCGGCGATGTCAACGCCTTCTGCATGCCAGGCGGCAAGGTGGCCTTCTACTCCGGCATCATGCCGGTCTGCGGCGACGACAACGGGGTCGCCGTGGTCATGGGCCACGAGATAGCCCACGCCCTCGCCCGTCACGGGGCGGAGCGCGTCAGCCAGCAGATGGCTGCGGAGATGGGAGGCAACGTCCTGGGGGCGGTGCTCGGCAACACCAACGTCAGCGGCGGCACCGCCAAGATGATAATGGTGGGCTACGGCCTGGGCGCCCAGTACGGGGTGCTCATGCCGTTCTCCCGGACCCAGGAGGCCGAGGCGGATCGCATAGGGCTCTCCCTCATGGCCATAGCCGGCTACAATCCCGAGGCTGCGGTGGGCTTCTGGGGCCGCATGCAGAACGCCACGGGGAGGAAGGGCTCCTCCGAATTCTTCTCCACCCACCCCACCACCCCGGCCCGCAACGAGAACATCCGCACCTACATCCCGGAGGCCCTGCAACGAGCGAGGACGCTCAACTCCGCAGCCCCATCCCAGTCCTTCCGCTGACCCCCCCCGTCCGCCGGCACGGGCCAGGAGCCTCCGCCCCGGGCCCGCCGCCGGATCCCCCGCGCCGTCCCGTCCGGTAAGGGGACCAGACCTCCGGCACCCCTGACCCGCTTCCAGGACGGCGGAAGATCCCCGGGACAGGAGCTGCCCTCCTGCCCTTTCCCTTAACCGCCCTCCGGTCCCCGGAGACTGTCCCCATCCCTTCACGGGCCTCCCGCCGCAGGCGCTACGCGGGCCTTAGGCGCGTGCGCCCCGCCCCGCCTTCCGCGTCCTGAACTCCCCTCGGCCCCGGACCATTCCGCCGCCGTCGCCCCCTCCCGGCATCCCGCGCCGTCCCCGGTCCGGGGCCCCACGTACGGGAACCTGCCAGTCCGCCGCGGACATAAAAAAAATGTTCGCGGCAATTTTTTTCCGCCGAAGCCCCGTCAAAAGGACCCGAAACCCGGCAAGCTCACAGGATGCAGCCAGATCCAGCGGCACGGAACGCCTTTCCGCACCCGCCCCGGCCCGCCGCCCCGCCGGTTCCCCGCGCCCCACCCCGCCTCGGCCGACGCATCGCGCTCCGGAATGGGTTATAATGCTGCCGGGCTTCCCGCGTCTCCCGTCCCCTTCCCGTATCCGCAATCCTCCGGCCTGACCCGCTCGACCCGGGGCCTCCCGCAGCGGCCCAGGAGACTCTTTCCCGCATGCTCCCGGGACATGCCCGCGGGGCGTCCCTCCCGTCGGCCCGGGGTTTCCCCTCCGCCTGCGTCCCTCCCCGACCTCCCAGTCCCGTC
Organism: Deltaproteobacteria bacterium; assembly: GCA_031264045.1. GTDB lineage: Bacteria > Desulfobacterota > Desulfarculia > Adiutricales > Adiutricaceae > JAIRZX01. Next base: position 5,184 of record JAISEQ010000345.1, on the reverse strand, counting down.
CGGCCCAGGCGCCCAGCCCGCTCCCGCCTGAGCCCTCCCGCTCTTCCCGCAGCCCTGCCCCGTCCACGCAGGCTCCGGCTTTCCCGGCTCCCCACGCCCTCCCGGGCCCGCCGGACTTCCGCCCCGGGCTCCGGCCCCGAAATATCTCCCTGGAAAGGCACGAACCCGAAACATGTCGCTTCCCAACCATAGCCAAGGGCGCGGTCGCCGCCGTCACGCCGTGCTCGCCCTGGCGGCGTGCGCCGCCCTGGCCGTCTCAGGCTGCGCCCCCGCCGAAAGGCACGTGATATCCAAGCCCTACCTTTCCGAGCCGCCTTCCGCCGAGACCGTGTTCGGCGAGGCCACCTTCGGGCCCGGCGCCTCCCCCGGAGCCATAGCGGGCATAGTCCCCCCCCCGCTCCCTCACTCGGGGCCGCTCTCGTTGGACGAGTGCCTGGAACTGGCGAGGAGGGTGTCCCCCAGCCTGGACAGCGCGCAGCAGGGGGAGCTCGGGGCCATGTGGGAGCTGTGGTCGTCCGTGACCGAATTTCTGCCCACGGGCACCATGAGCTACGGGATGACCCAGCACGACAAGGACACGTCGGTCAGCCAGACCGTGGGCCGCCAGCAGTTCAGCTGGCAGGTGGGCTTCTCCCAGCCCCTCTTCACCGGCGGCAGGAACATGGCCAACTACTTCCTGTCCAGGCTCGGGGTGGCTGCCTCCGCTATCAAGACCGCCCAGGCCAGGGAGGACCTGCTCCTCGCCGTGAAGCAGGCCTTCTACTCGATTCTCGCGACGGAGAAGGCCCTGGCCGTGGCCCGCACCAGCGTCGTGAACCTCCAGAGCCACCTTTCGGTCGCCCAGAACTTCTTCGACGTCGGCATGAGCCCGCGCAACGAGGTCCTCCAGGCCGAGGTCGAGCTCGCCCGGGCCCAGCAGGAGGAATCCACCCAGGCCCGCAACCTCACGGTCAACACGGCGAGGCTGAACATCCTCCTCCGCCGCCCCCACGATGCCCCCCTGAAGATACAGGACACGCTGCTCCACCCCCGCTTCCCGCTCACCCTCGACCGCTGCCTGGAGCTGGGTCTCGACAACAACCCGGAAATAAAGCTCGGGCGCAACCAGGTCGAGGCCGGTGCGCGGAACGTGGACATGGCACGCTCGGCCCTGTACCCGCAGGTCATGGTCAACTACAGCAACAGCACGACCGGCAGCACCCCCAGGGCACACGGCGGCTGGTCCCCGGACAGCTCGCAGTGGTCGGCGGCGGTGGTCGCCTCCTTCAACTTCTGGGAGTGGGGCCGCTCGAAGGCCGGCGTGGAAACCAGCAAGGTCCTCCTCAACCAGGCCATGGACGCGCTCCAGTCCCTGGAGGACTCCACCACGCTGGAGATCACCTCCAACTACCAGACCCTCATGAGCGCCGGCCGTAACATCGACACCTCCGCCACGGCCGTGGTGGCCGCCGCCGAGGACCTGCGAATGGTGACCGAGCGCTACCAGGAGCAGGTGGCCACGGCGACCGAGGTCCTGGACGCCCAGACGCGCTATTCCACCGCCCAGTACGAGCACTTCTCGGCCCTCTACAACTACAACCTGGCCTGGGCCGGCCTGGAGCGCACCCTGGGCCAGCGCGTCGAACCCCAGGGCTGAACCGGAGACGGGGGCCGGAGACGGTCCAGCGGCCTTCCGGAGTCGGAGCGGCCCTGTCCTGTCCGGGGAACGCGGATCCGGCGGCGCGGCACGCGAAGGAAGGGGCAGACCCGGTGTGCCGCGGCGGGGCCCCGGCTTCGCCGGAGCACGGGAGGAGCGATTGACCCAGATCCACAAAGTACTCCTGGCGGACTCCCTCGTCGACGGGCCCTTCTCCGGGGCGCCCACGACCGCGGTGTACCTGGGGGAGCCCCTGGAACGCTTCAAGATGGCTTCCCTGGCCGCGGAGTTCGGGACCTTGGAGACTGTCTACATCTACCCCCACTCCAAGTCGTTCCTGCTGAGGTTCTTCACCCCGACGACCGAACTCAAGATAGGCATAAACGCCTGCCAGGCCGCGGCCCACATCATCTACGAGCTGGGCATCCGCCCCCCCTCCGAGCCTCTCGTATTCCTCACCCAGGACGGCGAGATAACAGCCAGGCTGGACGGCGGGGCTGTCATCTCCATGGAGATGGACCAGGAGTCCGTGACCCCCCTGGACGAGGCCCGTACGGAGGCGTGCGGGCGGCTCGTCGGCATCCCACCCGGCAGGATCCAGTGGGGATTCCTGACCCAGGGCAACCTGGCCGTGGTGGCCGTGGAGGACCGGGAGACCCTGAAGAGGCTTTCCCCCGACGTCTCGGAGCTCTTCAGGGCGGAGGTGAACGGCGTGGCCGCGACGGCCCTCTCCAGGCAGGCCGGCGACTGCGACTACTACCTCAGATCCTTCAGGCCCAGGGAAGGCCAGACCGAGGAGCACGTCTCCGGCTCCGTGAACCGCTCGCTCGCCCCGCGCTGGGCGGACATCCTCCGGAAGACCTCCCTTTCCGCGCGCCAGCTCTCCAGGCGGGGCGGCCTGGTGCGGATGGAGCTTTCCGAGGGCGGTAGGATGGCCATCAAGGGGCGGGCCCGCATAATACTGCGGGCGGACATGAACCTGGAGTCTGTGACCGGCGCCAGGCCCTTCTGAGGCGGCGGACCCTCCGGCCCTGCCCGAGAGCGGCCCGGCCCGAAACTTACGGCGTCCCGGCTCGAAGCGGGACGGCGGCCGGGACCGTCTGCCCTGGGAACGGACGTCAGCCTCCCCCGCTAGCCCATGAGGCCCGGCGGCTCCTGGGCCCTCACGCGGATGACCTTCCCGGCGCGGCCGCGGCCGCCCATCTGGTTGAAGCTCTCCGCCAGCGTGAACTGCGCCGTCTCCCCGGCCGGCCCCATGGCCAGGAGCAGATCCCTCTTCGCGTCCTCCAGCCCGTAGTCCCGGCCTATTTTCCGCCGGACGTCCAGGGTCGGCACGGAGAGGGTCCCGAGGGCAGTGTCGGCGTAAAGCTCGCACTCGAAGGCGGGGCGGGCCAGGGCCGCGCCCAGGGCGTTGGCCCAGGATGCCTCATGCGGCGCGGAAACGGGCATGCCCATGATCTTTTCGGCCAGGGGCGCCAGCGCCCGGGCAGGGGCGCCCAGGAGGACCGCCCGCTCCGGGACAAGCTTCCAATCGACCAGGAACTCGCTCACCGTGTAGACGGGCTGGCGGTTTATCCATTCCACGAACTCGTCCGCGGCACCCTTCAGGCGCCGGAGCGCGGCCCCGGCGGCCTCGGCGGCCAGGGCTTCAGGGTCGGAGCCGAGCCGCGCGAAGGCCGCCCGGGAAATCTCCGGGTCTCCCACCGCGCAGCGGCCCAGGACGTTCAGGGCGTCCGTGAGGGTCGGGGGACGGCCGGACGCCGCCCCCTCCGGATCGAGCGCGAGCGCCGGTCCCCTGCGGCGGGGCTCAGGGGAGAAGCCCCCGGGGCCCAGGACCAGATCCGTGTCCCCCCCGAGCGCCACGGACCAGGTGAGGAGCCCCCTCGCGAGGGTGTCGCGGCCCGCTATGCGGAGGCCCCGGGGAGCCATCAGGGGCTTCCCCCGCGAGAGGACCGCCAGATCCGTGCTGGTGCCCCCCACGTCCGCCATGAGCGCGTCCCCCTTCCCCTCGCGGTCAAGGGACCACAGCCCGAGAAGCGATGCGGCGGGGCCGGCCGCGAGCGCCGCAGCAGGGAAGAGGCGCGCCTCGTCCGAGGTCATTGCGCCGCCGTCGGACTTCAGGACATGGATCCCCGCTCGCAGGCCTAGCTCATGCCGGGCCCCATCGAGATCGTCCAGGAACCTCCCGTAGAGGCGCGTCACGGCGGCGTTCAGGACGGCGAAGGCCAGCCGCCTGGGAAAATTCAGTGCCCCGGAGAGCCGGGAGGCGGCGACCACGGGCCCCGCGAAGGCCCCGGCCGCCTCGGAGGCCATGAGCCCCTCGAGCTCGGGGTTCTTGGGCCCGAACTTGGCGCCGCACACCAGTGCCCCCGCGCCGTCACCGGCGAGAGACCGCGCCGCTTCCGCCGCCTCGCCGGGGCGCCAGGGCATGACCCGCTCGCCCCTGTGGTCCTGGGACGCGCCGAGGACGCGCATGCCGCAGGCCCCCAGCATGGACGAGTCCGGCGCGAGCCCGGGGCCCCCGGTCACGATGATCCCCACGGGATCGGCCGTGCCGGTGAGCAGGCTGTTCAGCCCCAGAGTCGTGGACACGGCGAGCCTCTCCACGAGGCGGGAGTCGGAGCCCCGTGTCACCTCGGCCACGACATCCTTCAGGGTCGCAATAAGATCCGTTCCGGTGGGAACCTTCGCGGTCGAACGGGTTTTGAAGCCGCTGTCGAGCAGCACCGCGTCCGTGTGGGTGCCGCCCACGTCCACGCCCATGAACATGCGGGCTCTCCTTTCGGGGCGCGGCGGAAACGCCCGCGCGGCATGACGGCCGGGCCGCGAAAAAAAAGCCCCCCGGACAGGCGGCTGTGCTCGCCGCCGCCGGAGGGCCGTCAGGGGTGTGGGGGATGCCGGGGCTTAAGCCGCCGCCGTGCCGGAAGCCGGGGCAGATGAGGATGCCGGAGCTGAAACCGCTTCCGTGCCGGAAGCCGGGGCAGATGAGAAGGCCGGGGATGAAGCGAAGGGCCGAAGCCGTTGCTCTTGACCGTGCCGGGCAGCGGCCTGACGGTGATCAGCGGGCGTTCAGGTAGGACAGGTTGAACTTGAGCGCCGGGTTGTCTGGGTTTCCCCCGAAGGCCGAAGGCAGGGGGGGGAAGCGGGAGCGCACTATCGCCTGTTCCACCGAAAGGTCGTAGTCGGGGTTCCCGGAGGAGATCCTGAGGTTCTTGCCCATGAGCCTGCCGGAGGGGTCGATGGCTATGACGAAGGTGGTCGAGATGTTCGAGGCGCTAACGGCGGAAGCCGGCGGGAGCCAATTGGAGCGCACAATCTCCATCAGCTGGAGATAGTAGCGCTGCTTTTCGGGGTCTATGCGCTGGCCCTGGTTGTTCGGGGCAGCTGGCTGGCTGGAGAGCCCGTTGCCGCGGCCGCGCTCGGCCGCGATGTTCGCGATGCTCTGGTTCAGGGCCTGCTCCTCCTCCCTGAGCTCCTTCTTGCGCTGGAGCTCCTCCAGGGAGCTGTTCAGGCGCTGCTGGTCCGAAGGGGCCTTGGGCGTGGGTTTC
>JAISEQ010000376.1 GCA_031264045.1 Deltaproteobacteria bacterium | reverse complement strand
TCCCGGACCGCCCTTTACCCCCGAGCGGCCCTCCGCCCCTGAACCTTCCGGAGATTCCGGTCGGATCCTGGGACAGGCCGAACCCCTGATCAGGTCAGCCTTGCCCGCTGCCGTCGGCTCATTAGGTCCGAAGGAGGCGGACGCCGCGGCGGACGTGTTTCAGGTGGCCTCTGACGGTCTCGATGCCTTCGCGCGGGCCCTGAAGGCGCTGATGCGTGCATACCGCGACGCCCCCGAGGAAGGCCCCGCCCCTGTGGAGCTGAGGCGGGCCAAAGCCGAGCTCGGCGAGGCCCTCGGGCCTCTGGAGCCTTACGCGGCCCTTATCCGCGATCGGGCCGGTATCGATGCGGAAGCGTTGGCATTAAGGCAGTTGGGGATGCTCTTCGAGGCTCCGGGCCGAGAGTACGGCACGTTCCCCGGCCTGTTGCCGATGCTGGCACGGGTAGCCAGGGCCTCCGGGACGACCGGGGCGGACGCCGGGCTGTACACGGAGGCCTCGGCAGCAGCCCAGCTCGCCTACGAGTACGGTGCGCTGGCGGAAAGGCTGACAGGCTGGTTCGACATGGATGCCGCGTACGCGCTGGACCTGGAGGCCGCCACAGTGGCCTGGAACGATGCATGCCGAGGGTTCCCCCCGACGAGGCCTCGCCGCCGCAGGATGGTCAAGGACGCGTTCAAACGTATGAGTATAAGGGAAGGAAACGATTTTGGCGCTGATCTTGCCCTGCTTGTCGGCATGCGCGACCTGTGGAACGCCGCGTCCAAGCTGATGAGGCTCAACGCCGCCGATCCCACTTTCGCGCACGTCCTGTTCCATGCGACTGGCCTGGGCCGCCGGGGCCTGGAACTCTTCCGTTGGGCGCTTCCCGCCCTGTTTGCCCTGAATGGGGCCGCAGCCCCCTTCGAGGGTGCCGCGGAGCGGCTCCGGGGCGAGGCGATCCGCCTCCGCTCCGTTGCCACGCTGGCAAGGGGCAATGAGCGGTCCGCGCTCGATGGAGCCCGGAACGCGGCTGCGGACGCCCGAGCCGCCTACGTGGCCCTCTGTACCGGAGACGGCTTCTGCGCCAGACTCGCAAGGGCGTTGCCCGGCACGGGAAGCTCCGTCCCCGTGGTGCCAGCTGGGATCGAAGGCTTCTTGAGAGATTTCCCCGAATTGGCTGAGAGCTTCGGCGCCGTCTCACGCGACCTCTTCAGGCTCACGGGCCGAGGGGGACGCGGCGGCCCCCTCCCGACCGCCCGCGCCTCCGACTGCGCCCGCGAAGCCCTGGCGCTGGCGCCGAGGCTAGACGAGTGCAGGTCCTACGCCGCCGCAGCCGCCGAGGCCCGTCGGCTCGGTCTGGGGCGTTTCGTTGAGGCGCTGGAGCGCGGGACGCTCGCTCCGGACTCGGCAGGCCCGGCGCTCGCGAAGGCTGTGAACTCGTCATTCCTCGACAGTGCCATCGCCGGGCGCCGCAGGCTCAAAGGCTTCGACGCGCAAGACCGCGCGGGGTCGATCGCGCGGTTTAGGGAGTACCATACGGCAAAGCTCGCGGCGGCAGCCTCGGAGACGGCCGCCCGGCTCCGCCCGGAGGGCTGGAGCTCCACCATACCTCAGGCCGAAATTCGGTTGCTCAACAAGGAGTCGGGGAAGCGGAGCGGGCGCATGCCGGTGCGCGAGCTTCTCTCCGCACTCCCGAACCTGGCCCTGAAGGCGCGGCCCTGCTTCCTGATGAGCCCGCTGTCGGTGTCTCAGTTCCTCGCCGCAGGCTGCCAGCGCTTCGATCTGGTCATCTTCGACGAGGCCTCCCAGATCCCCGTGTGGGACGCGGCTGGGTCTATAGCCCGAGGGGGCGCGGTGGTGGCCGCAGGCGACCCCCAGCAGCTCCCCCCCACGAGCTTTTTCATGAGGTCCGCGAACGAGGACGCGGACGACCTTCTGGACGAGGCCCCCCTGGAGAGCGTCCTGGACGAGCTCCTGGAGGCCGGGGTCCCCCAGGTGAAACTCCTGTGGCACTACCGGAGCAGGAGCGAGAGCCTCATCTCCTTCTCCAACGACCGCTACTACGGCGGCGAGCTCGTGACCTTCCCGTCCCCCGCGTCCTGGGACAGGGCGGTGAGCTTCCGCCACGTTGGGAACGCCGTATACGGTCGCGGCAAGTCCCGCACCAACCCGAGGGAAGCAGAGGCGGTGGTCGAGGAGGTGCTGAAGGTGCTCCGCAAGAACCAGGATTCCCCGGATCCCCTCTCGGTGGGAGTGGTAACCTTCAACCGCCAGCAGCAGGAGCTCATAGAGGACCTTTTGGACAGGGCGTGGCACACCGAGCCCGCCCTGGGTCGCTTCTTCGTTGAAGGTGCGGGTGCCCACAAGGCCTCCGGAAAAGCGAAGCCCCCCGCAAAGGGTGGCGGCGGCATGGCTGACGGCGCAGGCGATCCCGCGAGAGGCAGCGCTCCTGCGGGCCCGGAAGCGTCCGATCCCGCGGCTTCGGAAAGACCCGGCGGACCCGCTTACGATGGGGAGCGCGAGCCGGTGATGGTTAAGAGCCTGGAGAACATCCAGGGCGATGAGCGGGACATCATGATCTTCTCCGTGGGTTACGGTCCAGATGCCAAAGGCGAGCTTCACCTCAATTTCGGTCCGCTGAACGGGGAAGGCGGCAAGCGACGCCTGAACGTGGCGGTCACCCGCGCCCGTCGCGAGGTGAGGGTTTTCGCCTCTTTTATGCCGTCAGAAATGGGCAACTGCTCCGGTGGGGCGGCGGACCTTAAGGCCTACATGGAGTACGCCCTCCAAAAGTCCGGGGCCCGTGCCGCCGGTATCGTCCGGGCGAGGCCGGGATCGTTTGCGGCGACCGTGGCCGCCGCTCTGGAGTCCAGGGGCTGGCGGACGAGCGCGGGAGTCGGGGCCTCCGAGCGGGTCATGGACCTCGCCGTCCTGGACCCAGATGACCCCGGACGCTTTCTGGCGGGGATCGAAGGGGACGGGGGCTCCTATATGGAAGCTACCACGGCCGTCGACCGGGAGGTGCTCCGGCCTCAGGTCCTGGCGGGCATGGGATGGGAGATCCTCCGGGTCTGGGCCCCCCAATGGCTGAAGGATCCGGAAGGAGAGGCATCTAGGTTGGATGCCGCGCTCAAGGCGGCGCTCGCGCGCCATCGCGCCGGAAAAGGTCGCCCCGAGGTGCCTGGAGGGACGGAGAATGGAGTTTCAAATGCGGAGGTGCTGTCCGATGCGGTATTGACCGATGCCGTACATACCGCCGTCCGCAGGCTCGGCCCTGTGCCCGCCGGCCTTCTCTGCCGACAGGTGGCGCGGAGCCTCGGTCGCCTTCCTGGCAGGGAGCTTTCCGAGAGGATCCTCGCCATTGGCCGCCGGAAGTTCGCGACCACCGTCGAGCGTTCCGCTCCCCCGCCGCGCACCGGGAAGACTGAGTTTTTCTGGGAGGAGGTACCTGGCAAGGTCCTGGAGTTCAGGAAACGCCGGCCCGGCGGGAATGGAGGCGAGGGGGACTGGGCGGCTGACGTCTTCGAGGTAGCCTTCTCTGAACTCGTGGCCCTGGCCTCTGAGATCTCGCCCGGCCCCGGCGAGGATCCTTTGGAGATCATGGGCGCGGCCCTGGGGCTTTACAGACTGGGATCCGCTAGCCGCGGGAGGCTCAAGGCTGCCTGGGACGAGTCAGTATTGCAGGGTGGCCCTCGCGCCGCGTCCGGAACCGGGATGGCATCGGGAGAGGAGGGGCGGCTATGAGACGGGAGAGGCACGTCGGTGCGTTGGATGCCCTGGCCGCCGGAACGCGAATAGCATCCGGGATGAAAAGGAGCGGCCAACGCTCACGGCATGACGATTCGAGTTAATACAGTTTCCAAAACAATATCAACAACTTAAGAGAGATTGCATCAAATAACGAGTTGATATCACTGATTATAATGTCGAAGGAACTATGTTATTCCTCCCATATTTGTTCACCTTGGTTTTCTAAATCCAGTTTCAGGAGTTACGAGAGCGTCCGTGTCGGACGGTGCCTACGCGTCCGAGGCCCGGAAACGAGGCGGGCGGAAAGCTCCTGGTTAATGAGGTTAAGTCAGGTGGATGCGAGCTTTGAGAAGCGGAGGCAAGCGGAGCGGGCG
>JAISEQ010000320.1 GCA_031264045.1 Deltaproteobacteria bacterium | reverse complement strand
CGGGGGCGGCGCCCGGGGGGGCGCGGTGAAGCCGGGAGAGGGGCCCGGGAGGGGCCCCGGCAACGTCAGCCGCCGAGGACCTCGGCGGTGAACTCGGCTATGGCCAGCTCCTCGTTGGTGGGGACGACCATCACCTTCACCTTGCTGTCATCGGTGGAGATGACCCTGATGTCGGAGGAACGCACGTCGTTCTTGGCCTTGTCCAGCTTGAATCCCAGGCCCTCCATCCCCTCCAGGACGTTCGCGCGGAGGGTGGAGGAGTTCTCGCCCGCTCCGGCCGTGAAGACCAGGATGTCCAGCCCGCCAAGGGAGGCCATGTAGGCTCCGATGTACTTGCGGATGCGGTAGGCGTAGATGTCGAGCGCCTGGGCGCACTTCTCGTTGCCCTTGTTCGCGGCTTCCTCGACGTCCCTGAGATCCGAGGAGCCGATGCCCGCCAGGCCCAGGACGCCGCTCTTCTTGTTCAGGAGATTGTCCACGTCCTGGTAGCCAAGGCCCTTGATCTTCATGATGTGGAAGATGACGGCCGGGTCGATGTCACCGGAGCGGGTGCCCATGATGACGCCCTCGAGGGGGGTCAGGCCCATGGAGGTGTCGTAGGACCTGCCGCCCTTCACGGCCGTTATCGAGGCTCCGTTGCCCAGGTGGGCGGTTATTATCTTCAGGCTCTCCGGGGGCCTGCCGTCGAAGGCGGCCGCCGCCTTGGAGACGTACGCGTGGGAGGTGCCGTGGAATCCGTAACGGCGGATCTTGTCCTCGGAATACAGCTCGTAGGGGATGCCGTACAGGAAGGTGCGGGGGGGCATGGTGCTGTGGAAGGCCGTGTCGAAGACGCCCACGTTCGGGACGCCCTTCAGCACCTCCTCGGCCGCCTCTATGCCCGCGAGGTTGTGGGGGTTGTGCAGCGGGCTCATGGAGAAGCAGTCCTTCAGGATGGACTTCACCTCGTCGGTCACCAGGACCGGCTTGTTGACCTTCTCGCCGCCGTGCACGATGCGGTGCCCCGCGCCCTTTATCTCGGAGAGCGAGCCTACGACGCCCGTCTTCGGGTCCACCAGGCGCTCGCTTATGACCTTCACGGCATCCTTGGCGTTCTTCACGTCCACGGGGCCCTGGCTCTTGTCCCCCTTCCAGTTGGAATACTTCATGCTGGTCCCGTCGATGCCGATACGCTCGATGAGGCCAGTAGCCAGGACTTTCTTGTTGTCCAGCATGTCGAACAGCGTGAACTTGACCGAGGAGCTGCCCGCGTTGATGACCAGGATTATCATATGAAGACCCTCTTTCGAAAAAGTGTTCTTAACTTCCGCCAAGGGCGGAGCGCGGAAAGGGTTCCGTAACTTGCCAATTCAGTCATTTTAGCCGACCTGTGCCCGGAATTTCAAGCCTTTTCCGGCAACCCGTCTTCACAGGCGGCCCGGGAGGGCGGGAAAGCCACCGGTCGGGGGAACGAGCGTCTCTCCGCAACCCGTTCTGCCGTGCCCCCAGCACTGGGATGCCAGGACGGGGCGGAGCCGGCGGCGGGCCATGAAAGCCCGAAAGCCCGAACCCTGGCCGGTGCGGCGGAAGGCGGGAAGAGCCGACCGATCATCCTTCAGGGAAAGCAGCGGGTCCGGCGTCCCGCCGGGAAAGTTCCTGGTCCGCTCCCGCCGGGAAAATTCCGGGTCCGGCACCCCGCCGGGAAAGTTCCGGGTCCGGCGCCCCGCCGGGAAAGTTCCGGGTCCGGCGTCCCGCCGGGAAAGCTCCGGGTCCGGCGTCCCGCCGGGAAAGCTCCGGGGACGCTTCCCACCGGGATTGCTCGGGCTTCCGCCCTCGTTCCGGAATCATGGGGCTTCGGCAGGGAAGGCGTCCGGGTCCGGCGGAGGGGGAGGGAGGCCGGCGGACCGGAGCCCTTTCGCGCAAAAGGGCAGGAGTGGCGGGCGCACGTTACGGGGAGGACGGCGGGCCGTCCGGGGCGGCTCCCGCTCCGCCGGGGGCAACGGCGAGATCCGTGCCTCGCGGCTGGTCGGCAAGGGCGGCGGAGCCGGTCGCGGCGTGGGCATTCGGGAAGGGCAGGAGAGGCTTCCGGCGATACGGGGGGCTCCCGCCGCTCAGGCCGGCGGCCCCGAACGGAGGCTGACGGGCGGCCCCGTGGCCAGGACTGGGCCGGAAGGAATCTGCGGGCGGACGGGCCCCGCGGCAGAAGGCCGCCGAAACGGAAGGCATCGGCGAAAGGGAACTCCGGAGGCCTGCGCCCGCGGCACCGTGAAAGGCATGAAGCGGATGAGCCGTTGCTGGAGGAGGCAGGATGCCTGAATGACCGGATTGCCGGAGCGGTCGCGCGCCCGATGTTCCGGAAGGGGCGGCCGGAAAACGAGCGGTGCCATCCTGGAGGTGCCCGCAGGGCATGCTGCGGCAGCCCTGCGGCATGTGCCCCAAATCCCGCGTGACGGCCGGCATCAGTCGCTTCTCCTCCCGCAAGCCCGCGTAATGGCCCAGGCCCTTGCTTTGATAATGCCCGGCAAAGTTTTCAAAAAATTCAATATCGCAATAAATTTTCTGATATTTCCAGCGTATTGATTTGCAGCAGTGGAAATTTCTGAAGCCCGTATAATAAAATACAAAAGGGCAGGGATGGCGAACGGCCTCATGTCCGTACCGCCAGTCCCCTCGAGACATCCGGCGGCAGGCATCGGAACGGCTCCGCGCAGGGCCTCCCCGGAGTTCCAGGCCCGGAGTTCCAGGCCCGGAGGATCCGTGGCAGCCGGCCTTGCCCAGCCGCCCCGTGCGAAGGCCGGATTCGCGACCAGAGGCAGATCCGAATCCTGCGCGTCGGAACCGCCGGGAGCGCCGCCCCCGCCGAACGGCACGGGCTCTTCCGTCGGGGCCGGCCGGATCGGAAACGTCAGTCCCCATCAAGCCGGCCCGGTCCCGGCGCCTTTCCGGGACGGCCGCCCTGGCGCCCGCCCGGGAGAGGAGCTGACCGGAAGCGGACGCCACTAAGCCGGGCCGTCGGGGACCGGCAGCCCCAGAAGAGATCCCCCGGAGAAGCCGCCCTGAAAGGAGCCTTGACCCATGCCCCCCATCTTCTACTTCTTCCTCGCGCTCGCGTGCCTGATAGGCGGCTACTTCGTCTATTCCAGGATTGTGGAGAAGCTCTTCATACCGAACTACTCAAGGCCCACCCCGGCGAACACCATGAACGACGGGGTCGACTACATAAAGCTCCCCACATGGAAGGTCTTCCTCATCCAGCTCCTGAACATCGCTGGAGTGGGCCCCGTCTTCGGGCCAATCCTGGGCGCCCTGTACGGCCCGGCCGCGCTGTTCTGGATAGTGATAGGATCACTGGTGGCCGGAGCGGTGCACGACTACTTCTCGGGGATGATGAGCCTCCGCTACGCCGGCGAATCCATCCCCGACGTGATCGGCTACACGCTGGGCAAATCCTTCAAGCATTTCATGAGGGTCTTCTCCCTGGTGCTCCTGGTGCTCGTTGGCGTGGTGTTCGTGACGGCCCCCGCAAAAATGCTGGCCGGCCTCACCCCCGGCCTGGACATGAAGTTCTGGATAGCCGCCATCTTCATCTACTACTTCGCGGCCACCATCCTCCCGATAGACGTCATCATAGCCAAGATCTACCCGCTCTTCGCCCTGGTGCTCATCATCATGGCCGTCGGGGTCACCTTCGGCCTCATCTTCAAGGGGTACTCCTTCTACAACTGGTCGGAGATAGATCCCCCTGGCATCCTGACGAACCTCCACCCGAAGCATCTTCCCATGTGGCCGCTCATGTTCATAACCATAGCCTGCGGCGCGCTCTCCGGGTTCCACGCGACCCAGTCGCCCCTGATGTCCCGCTGCCTCATAAACGAGCGTGACGGCCGCAGCGTCTTCTTCGGCGCCATGATAGCCGAGAGCGTCATAGCCCTCATCTGGGCAACCGCTGCCATGACCTACTTCGGGAGCCCCGCGGAACTTGCCTCGGTCATCTCCGAAGGCTCCCCCTCCCTGGTGGTGAACAAGGTATCCCTGGGCCTCCTGGGTATCACGGGCGGCATCCTGGCAATCCTGGGCGTCGTCGTCCTGCCCATAACCTCCGGGGACACGGCCTTCAGGGCCGCCAGGCTCATCGTGGGCGACGTGACCCGCCTCCCGCAGAAGAAGATCGCGAACCGCCTCATCATCGCGGTGCCCATCTTCATCGTCGGAATCGTCATCTGCCAGATAGACTTCGACGTGATCTGGCGCTACTTCGGATGGTCCAACCAGACGCTCGCCACCGTGGTGCTCTGGGCGGCAGCCGCCTACGTCGTGAAGCGGGGCACCAACCACTGGTTCGTGACACTCCCCGCGACCTTCATGACCGCAACCTGCATATCCTACATCTGCGTGGAAACCGAGCTGGGACTGGGGCTCAGCCTAGGCGTCTCGGCGACGATAGGCGTCCTGGCCGCGATGGCGGCGCTTATCTGGTTCCTCGCGAGCCTCAACAAGTTCCGGCAGAAAATCATTCTGGAGATCCCCGTCCCCGGAAATGCCGTAGTGCCCCCTGCGGCATGAATCGCCGAGAGTTCGGAAGGGATTCCGATGGCCCGACGGACCTGAAGGCTCACGGGACCGCAGGGCCGCGGCGAGCCGCGCGTGCGCCCCGCGCGATCACGAATGCCCTGACAACGGGGCCCGCCGCGTTTCCCCGGGCGGCGGGACCTGTTGTTTTTCGTAGCGCGGCGGGAGTCAGGCCGGAGACGGTCGATGGTCCGGCACCGGAAAGCGAGGACGCGGGATGAACGGGACAAAGTGAAACCGCCGGACGGGCCGGACGGAAGCGGGCAAGGAAAGGGAGCGGCTGGCAGGGCAGGCGGGAGGAGCCGGCCTGACATCGGACGTGGGCGTGGCGCCGATGCCTACCGACACTTTTTGAACGTTCCGCTTACCGACCTGAAATAAATGGCCGCCCTCGCCCACATCAGGAAACAACGGACGGGAAAGCGAAAAGATCAGACCTAACTGACTGAAATCACTGGCTAAAAATTGTTTGGGACATTACCTTGGACGAACATCCCAGCACCTGGATGTTCAGGACCCCGCCGGGAAACGGACAGGGCCGAATGCCTGGATTCACTTGGGGAAAACTGTTCCAGATTCGCGCGTGAGGCTCAGGCGTGTGCCGTCGGACGGACCGGCGGCGGAAAACTTTCAGGGGCGAATCGGAAAATGTCGGCAAAAATCATTGCCGAACCTGGCCGGAGGTGACCCGAGCTGAAAAAGCCCCCTTCGGCACGGAGCACCGCATATCAGACGGAGATCCTGTGGCTGAAACATCGTGTGAAAAAGGTTCCGGCGAGAGGCGATCTTTTGCGGTAGGCGCCGCGGTCAGGACGCCGGCATCGGGAAGACGGCAGAACGCACGGGAACAAAACCAGCCCGTAGATGCCTGGAAAATTCCTGGGCGAGGGCCGACGGCGATCGCGGCGGAAACCGACCGGGGCTTCCGCCCGTAAGGGTATCGGAAAGCGGGGAAGGACCCGTCCCTCCCGTGAAATCGGGTTGAGGGCAGACTCTCACCTGCCCCCTCCCACTCCACCAAGGACGTGCCGTTCGGCATCCGGCGGTTCGTCAAACATAGAACTGTGACATCCTCACCTCTCTCCTCTTCACGGAAGTCATGTTCAGCGCTACCTGGGTACTCTCGGACTTTATCCTACCATCCCCAGTACAGCCCATTTCGGCATTCTGCTTTCCACACACGGCTTCCATCCGTCATGAGAAAGATGAACTGCTTGACGTTCGGCCCTTCCCAGCGGGGTCCTGGTACTATGGCCTCTGCTGACTTCACCTGGTTCAGCGTGTCGTTTCCGCCGCGCCTGCCCCGGACCCTGAGCCAGTTTCAGTTAGGCCGGATGTTGCGTTGGCCGCCAGGAGATCTCACCGGGTAGGAACAGTTACTGTCCCCTCATCTACCCGCTACATTTACGCCCCTTTCGCCCATGCAGTGTTGGACTTCGCTTTGTCTCGCAATCTCGTCCGCTAAAAAATGCCAGATGTGATTTCTGTACGTCGGGCCGAGGGTTTGCCGCCGGCTTCTTTCAGCTGGAGCTTGCGGCCTTACCCTTACCCCTGCCTTTACCTAACAGTTCCCACTGCCAAGTCTGTAGAGGACTCTCGCCTCATAGTCACCGCCCATGCCGGGCACACAAGGAAAACCCCCGCCGGGGCGGGGGTTTTCCGGAAAATGCGAAGGCGACCGGCACACTGCGTCCGGCACGGGAAGGCGGCTGCCCGGAGCCGGGACGCTCCGCCGCCGCGGCGTGCGGCTATCGGGCAGGACTGAAGTCTACTCGTCCTCCTTGTTGCGGACCTTGCGCTGGAGGGAGCGGTAGAGGCGCTTCAGGGCCTCGACGCTGGGGGTGTAGAGCCCCAGGATGCCCTTGGTGCTCTCCCAGCGGATGAGCGTGGCCTTGCAGATCTTCATCTTGTAGGAGAAGGCCTCAAGGGGGAGCCCGGTGTAGCGGCGGAGGGCCCTTATGTCCTTGCCGGAGACGTGCCTGAAGTCGAGGGGCGGGAGGGACGTCTTGGTGAAGGGCTCGGCCTTGACCGACTTGGAAGTGGTCCCCTTCAGCGCGGAGGGGAGCTTCGGTGCCTTGCGGTCGGCGGACTTCGCGGCCGAGCGGGCGGAGGGCTTCGCGGCCGCCGACTTCCTGGCGGCGGGCTTCGGGTCGGCCGTCTTCCTGGCGGCGGTCGGCTTGGAGGCGGAGGCCTTGGGGGCCGGTAGGGATGAAGCTGTGGACACTGTTTTGACCTCGCTCTTGGATGCGGACCTGGTTGCGGCCCGGGTGCTTCCCCGGGCGCCGGCTTGGGCGGGTGCGGGGCTATTGGAGGCGGCGCGGCGTGCCGCTGGGGACGCGGATGCCGCCCTAGACTGGTCTTCGGACGCCGGTCCGCGCCCGGAGGCGGGCGGGGAGGAGGCCCTGCCAGTCGTCGCGGCATCGACCGCGGAGGGCCTTGCGGATCTTGCGGAGGCGGTCCCGGCGGCTGCCCGGGACTTGCGCGATCTGCCGGAAACGTTCGGCGGGACCCTGCGGGAAGCCGCAGGCGCGTCATCCGGAGACCCGTTCTCGGCGGGCAGGGGCCCGGATGCGGCGTTGAGCTTCGCGAAGAGGTCCCCGAACTGGTAGTCCTCGGGAATCTGCCTGGACTTCATGCCGCGCGGGCGTCCGCCGCGCCGACGGCGGCCGGCGGCGGGTTCCGGGACCGGTGGGGAGGGGGGCGGGAGAGCCCCCGCGAACGGGACTTCCGTCTCTGCCGTCTCTGCCGCCTCTGCCGCCTCGTCGGAGTCGCCAGGGCCCTCCACGGGCACGGGCACCCAGTAGGAGCGCTTCCGCCTGGTGCCGCCGGAGCGCGAGAGCCTGGGCCTGCGGGGGCGGACGGGGGTCTCGGGCTCGTCGTCACCGTTTCCGGAAGGCCCGCCGGACTCGGGCAGAGGAGCCGGCGACGACGGGGAGGGAGCGGTCGCGGGCGGGAAAGGAGAGGCCTGCAGGGAAGGCGGGGAGGAAGGGGGGGAGGAGGCGGGAAGGCACACGGGCTCGGCGCCGGTGAGCTCAACGCGCTGCTCCTGGCCCGCGCGGCGCCTCACGACCACCTTGGACGCGGCGGCGGCGGCGAGATCCAGGGAGGCCAGCGGGAGAGGCTCCGACTCGGCGCCTTCGGCGGACGCCGTCTCGGTCCCGTAGGCGATATCCGCAGGGTGGACCCCGCGGAGACGGAACAGGAAGGCGGGATCGGACTCTATGCGCACCGCAACCGCGCAGACGGCGGCGGCCATGTGGATGCAGAAGGGACGGTCGGAACACTCGCAGCTCCCCACGAACTCGTGCTCGAAGGGCAGGAGGCCCGCAGCAGGGGACCTCAGGAACTCGGGGATAGGGGACTCCAGCCTGCCTGCCAGGATGTCGTCCAGGGTCACGGGGTGGGACTTCATGAAGCCGCGTGCCGCCGCCCAGGAGGACTCGGAGGCGGGGGCGAAGTCAACGGAGGTCTCGTACGTGTGGTCGCCGGCCACATCGCCCATGACCAGGGCCCGAATGCGTCCCGGGTTATCCTCGAAGTGGAGTATGGCGTTGTTGCGGAGGAGGCTCAGCCCCCTTGACATGCGCTTGGAGGCGATGGGCATCTGCTCGAAGTGGCGGCGCCACATCCTGGACCAGAAGCCGCGGGCGTAGGTTGCCCCGTCAAGCTGGACGGGACTCACGCTGGTGATGCTGGAGAGCTCCTTCAGCTGTCTCGCGGCGGCGGCCCTCTTCGCCGCAACTGTCTGGTACTCGTTTACACGGTCGTTCATCAAAAAAATCTCCATCGCGGCCCTTGCTTAAGGGCCGTGCGGGGCGGCACCGACCTGCCGACGCAGGCGCTGCTAGGCGCGTGAAGAGCGCGTGCCATGCGATCGCGGGGCCCGCGGCACACGTGCCGGGCTGAAGCGGACCCACCGCGGAAGGCACATCGGCTGAAGCGGTTGTCTGTGCCGTTGAAGATCAGCCTGATGCAGGAGCCCTGCGGATCAAGACGGACATGCGGCTTGAAACGTCCAGCAGGCCCCGCCATGGGGCTTAAATTGGAATATATCACTTCTTTTGCGGGAATGCAACATGAATTTTCCGGACAATGAGAATTATTTTCACGAAAATTATCCCCTGCACGCTCGCTCTCCCTGAGCTTCCGTGACTGGGGGGGGGGTCCTTGTACCCAATTTCGGCATAATTATCATTAATTATACTGCATATTTCCACAAAAAACGTTCTGGAAGAATCTCCCTGGCACTCGTGGCCACCCGCAAGCCTCCTCCGGCATGGCGCGGTCCTAACATTTCAGTCTTAAATTAATCATGAATATTCACCTGTCAAGGGGCTGATGTTCCGCAACCACCTCCCGGCACCAGGAACCAGGAACCAGACTCCCGGGGGAAACCGTCACAGGCCAAAATACTTGAATCTCTAGGTTTTTCCAACTCACCCTGCTCCGGAAAGACGCGTTCCGCCGGGAAAACTCCCCAGCCTTCCGGTCACGAAAGGGCGCCAGCGCTCCATACGACACGCCGGGCGGAGGAAAGAGTCCCTGCCCTTTCAGCAGGTCGTTCATGCGCCCCCTGCAGCCGTCCTGATCCGGAACGCGGCGCCTGAACGTAAAATTAGATCCTCATTTTCAGGTGATTGACCCGGGATGCGACACCGGATTCAGTCATCCTTTTCATGAAATTACTGCGGCACTCCTCTCCGGGTCAGGGCATTGATCCCGCGGCGGTTCCGGTGATTCCCGGCATTCGCGCCGGAGAGAACCGCTTCGGAACGAAGGTGTTTCGGTCAGATGCGGGAAACCTAGCCTGCAGTTCGCAAATGCCATGAGCGCCGCCCGGAGCCGGGTCCGGGGCGGGCCTGCGGCTCATCATCTGGGAGGGACATAACGGGAAAGGCGTTTCCCTTGGGGTTTCCAAAGAGCGGCACCGGATCGGGAAAGGCGGGACCGGGGGCCAAGAAACTTTGAAGCCTGCAACATCTGAAATTCTTCAGGAAGGATGCTCCGTAATTATGGAGTGTCGTTCCAAGACATATTTTGATGACGACTGGCAGAGGCGCGCGGGAAGCAGGCCGCAGTCCCGCATTATGCTCTGTATTCCGCACCGGAGGACTTGTGGCCCAATAAATGGTGCTCGCGGACCGACCTCGCGTCAGACGCGGGCGGAACGCATCAGCCGCGCAGGCCTTCCGGCGCCCGCCGGCTCCGCCCTCCCCTCCGTGAAGTCTGCCACCATATATATGATGATGAGGATTAATGAATCCGACCGCTCCCCGGCACATTATATTCACAATTGATTCAAAAGCCAGTTGCTGCTCGGCGGGTGCCTGTGAGCTGTATGCCGCAGAGCAATCTTTGCGCCGCAAACTTACAAAATGCTCAAGGAAGGGCCGCCGTGGCCGCGCAGGACATCGGGATCGGCTTTCAGGCCATACGATCGAGAACAAGCGGGACAAGTGCCATGACCTTCGCCCCTCCAGGACGGACAATGTCGGGGAGACGTTCGTTGCCGTGAAGAATCGGCTGTACCGCATCCGGTACGGGTCGGCCGGAGCGGCGTGGCAGGCCATGCGGCTACTGGAAGGTTCGACGGCGACCGGCCCGCTCCCGAAAACCCGGCTAAAATTGATTTGAATCAAAAAATCGCAGGGGAGAGTCCTTCAGGCACCGGAATCCTACGCCGCCCCGCCAGCCGGGAAGGCTCGGGTGTCCCGCCCGGACAGGCCACCCCGGAGACGTCAGGGGCGAACCCGAAGCCGAGGAATCTGCATGGATGCCCCCCGTGACCATGTTCTGCTGACCGGTGCCATCGCTCTAGCAGACTGTTGCAAATCTATTCAGGCCGAAAAGATATAACTATACAAAACAATAGATACATGCTCTGAACAACTTCTTCTGCGCCATCAAGCTCAGCGTGTATCAAGCTCAGCGTGTGCATCCGCTTGACGTTGTGGCAAAACATGGCCATAGTCCACTCCTCCTTCACCTTCACCAGTCCGCGGCGAGCAAACTCCCTGAAGTTCACCTACTTTTTGATAATGCCGAACACGGGCTCGACCGTCTGCTTCCCGCGGCCGTAAAATTCCCTGCCCTCCTCAGTCCTCAGCCTGTACTGCATCTTTTCCCTGACGGAAGCTGTCTCGGCGGGGGGCTCGGGGGAGGAAAGCCTTTCGGCAAGGCTCGGACGGTGGATGATCCTGCCGACTGCGATATAGGCGTCCAGGCCGCGCCTTTCACTCTCCAAGACGTTTTCGGCGCTGAAAAACCCGCATCGGCCGCACACCTCTTCACCTTCCCCGCCACTGCGGGGAGTTCGCCGAGCGTATCAAACATGGGGACCAGCTCCTTCACGACGTTGGCGTTCTGGGTGACGTGTCCTCCAACGACAAGCCTGCTCTTCCGTCGACGGCCAGCTGGCAGTTTTACGACTGGTCCCAGCCCCTGCTGTTGCTGCGCATTATTCTGGAGTCGGCATCGGTCAGATTCACCTGATCTTTGGGGCGGGGCATGTCGGACGGGGGCGCGGGCCGCTTGCCCCGGGGCTTTTCACCCTTCTCCGCAGCCCTTTCCCCGCGCTCCTTCACTCGCTTCCCGCAGTCCGCCATCTCCGCCGCGTATGACTCGCCTCTTCTGGCTTCTATCTTTTATTTGGCGTCCTGAACAAATCCCAGCTTCCTCTCCCGGATCTCCAGCTCAGTCCGGTGCCCGTCGTCCAGCAACCCGTCCTCCTCCTCCTTTGCCTGGAGGATGCCGCTCTCGTTCTGGAGCAACTCCTTTATCTCGCAGACTTTCCTGTAGGAGAAAGCGCGGCTGTGACTGGCGTTGGCCTTGATCTATATTCCGTCGATGAAAACATCCTCGCAGTTCAAGATACCGTCCTTGGCGGCGATGACTAGTAACTGATCCATGTACCCGTCAACATGAGGCGCCACTCGGCATCTGAATCTGGAAATGGCGGTGTGGTCAGGCGTCTGGCCATCGGCGATATAATGAAGGACATGCTGTACTTCAATGCATCCTCAATTTTCCTTGTCGATAATATTACCTTGATGTTGGCATACATCAAGATGGCCAGCATTATCTCCACAGGAAAGTGCGGTGCGCCCACATTTCCGTAGATACGTAAAAGAGCGGTAATGTCAAGCTTTGAAACGAACGCGACAACGTATAGAGGCAAGCTGTTCTTGGGAACGAAATCTTCGTGGCGGGACGGTAACAACGAACTGGAGTGTCTCATGTACGGTATTGCTCTCATATTCCATCTCCAAGTGATTTTCAACTGAAGATAGAGTTATACCTAAATTTGGACTCATTGTTAATAGGATTTCTGGATAATCAAAAAAATATATTTTTAACAATTATTGTGCCAATATGTTTACCATATCCCGTGCCAATTTTAAAATCAAAATCCGTGCCAAAATAACCACATTGTAAAACATGGATCTTCCATTATGTCTTGCCTCATGTTGCGTTATTTGGTTGATTTTCGTTTTTTCTCATGATTCCTTTCTCCTGGAAGAGTTTTGCAACAGTCTGCTGGGTCATACCAGTCGGGGAGCTCTGACTCCATTTCCGGAAGCCGTTCCCGCTCCACCGCCGCCCTTTAAGGGGACTGCCTGGGGTGGAGCATCATTATTAATGGGCTCCGGTCCCTCGGGTTCCGTCCTGCCGCAGGCGGCAGACGGTTTCCCCTCCGCCCGGACCGGAAGAGCCGCGCAGCGGGATCATCCATCGTCCCCCCGCATCCGCAGGGGGACTCCCGGAGCCGAAGTCAGGAATCTTCGGGCATACGGAACGCGGCGGCCGAGGGCACCGGCTCCGGCGGACAAGCGTCCGGAGCCACCGCTCCGGCAGCGGCGGCCGGCCTTGCGTCCCTCCGTTTCCGTTCCGTGATTTCCCTTCCTCCCGGATGCCATCCCGGGTCCGCATCCGGTCCGCCGTTCTTCGTTCCAGTCCGGGCCTGGCCACGGGATGCGGCAGGAGGCGTCCGAAACGGGGACGCCCAACGTCCTTCCGGAACACGCGGGGTTTCCGCCGGGTCAGCGGACGCCAACGGAGAAGGGGGGAGAGCGCCGACGGAAGTCCCGGTTCCGTCGGGGATTCCGCCGGAAACCTGAAAGGACAGCGCACGGGCGAGAGAAACGTTTCCCGTCCAGGCCCGCTGTCCTCCCCGCGCGGATGTCCGGGGTGACATAAACCCGCCCGACAGCCAACTTCCCTCTGCCACCAGCCAGCCGCAACGGGAGCGGAAGCCTTCCCCCACCCTTCCGGAGGTTCTCCGGAACCTCTCCCCCGAAGGTCCGGACCCGGCGGAGGAATCCGTCCCTCGACGCGTTCGGCCCCCGGGCCCTCAGGCGTCCGGTCCTGCCCCCTGCCCTATGGACGCTATCGCCGCCTGGGCCATGTTAACGCCCCAGAAGCGACCTGCGGCGGTGAGCTTAACGAGCCCCCCCTCCTCGGTGGCTAGGCCGGCCCGGAGCCAATTTTCCAGGAGCCGCGGGAGAGCGGGGGGCATAGCCCCGAAAAGCTTCCCCAGGGCGTCAAGATCGAGCGCTCCCTCCTCCATCTCCCCTGCGATGAAGGAGGAGAGCCCGCCCGCGTCGGGAGGGGCGTTCACGAAGTCCGGGGAAAACCCGCCCGCCTTCGCCCGCTCCACGTATCCGGCCGCGTCCGGGCGGCGGTAGTATGACCAGCCGGAGATAAATCCCCCGGCCCCCGCCCCCGCGGCCAGACAGTCCAACCGCCTCTTTGCCCAGGGGTTGTATATGTTCCTCTCCCGGGTACCTTTCGCGAAGTGGCTCAGGGTCAGTTGGCGGAACCCCAGACGCCCCAGCCGCTCCATGGCCAGGGCGTAGTAGCGGCCCTGCTCCGAAAGGGGGGCCGGAAAGGGCACCCTGCCCTCCCCCGCGGCCCTCTCGAGGGCGCCGCCGGGAAAGACGTTCAGCTGGTAGACGTCCAGGCCGTCCACCCCGGCCGAGGCCGCGAGCTCCAGGTCCCCGGCGAAGATCTCCAGGGTCTGGCCAGGGAGGCCGTAGATGAGGTCTATCACCACGGCCGCCATGGATCTGGCGCAGATCTCGCGGAGCCGCAGGAGGGCTTCCGCGCCGGACATGATCCTGCCCATCGACCGGCGCACCCCGGTGTCGAACGACTGGATGCCTACGGACAGGCGGTTGAAGCCCGACTCCAGGAACGCGCCCGTCCGCTCAGGCGTGAAGTCATGCACGGCGCCCTCCAGGGTGATCTCGCAGTCGTTGGCAAGGGGGACGCAGGAGCGGACGGCGGAAAGAATCCTGTCCAGTTCCCCGGGCTCCATGGAGCTGGGCGTTCCCCCTCCGAAGTATACGGCCCGGACGGGTCCACGGGGGCCCGTGGTCCTGGCGATGGAGGCTATCTCGCCCACCACCGCCTCGCAGTAGCCGACCCCGGCTCCCCCGGCGGGGCTCGAGCCAGCAAACCCGCAGAAGAGGCACCGCCCCGTGCAGAAGGGCACATGGACGTAGAAGGCGCAGGGCCCCCCCGGCAGGGCCAGCCTGGAAATGTGGCGTTCCGCTGCCGCTTCCCCCGCGAACGCTTCGCCCGCGGACATCGGTCCCGCGTGGATCGCGAACCTCTCGGCGTATGCCCCCGAGAGCGGGTCCGGGGAAACCTTCGCGAAAAACCTGTCCGGGTCCCCGCCCGATGCCGCCGGAGAGGGAATGCCGGCCATGCCGGGCGGCGGCATCTGGTGTTTGGCCATGAGGTAGCTCCGGTAGGGGCGGGATGATGGCCGGGCGGGGAGTCAGCGGGTCTGAATCGTCTGAATCGCAGCCAGACCGGCAGACGTCACCCTAGCGTCGCCTGGAAACCATACGTGGCATCAATCAGAAGCTTTTCCGGCGCGAAATTCTCGACAGGAACAATCGCGCTGAGTAACAATCGCCTGAGGCGTAAAGGCCATTTGCGAACCAGGTCCCGATTGAACCGAGATCGGGTGAACCTTCCTTGAGCAAAAGTTGGCCAAAGGGTTTCCCTTCCGAACAGTTTTATTCGCCAGTGTTCGGAACACTGCATCATAGAAGCTTTGGACTGAATGCGATTTCCAATTAGTCGCGATTCGCCTTCCTGTTTTCGGACTCAGACCAGAGGCAAGTCATCGCGCCCAATCAGCGAGGTCGAGGTGCAGAGTGGCGTCGT
The DNA here is from genome assembly GCA_031264045.1 of Deltaproteobacteria bacterium. Taxonomy (GTDB): domain Bacteria; phylum Desulfobacterota; class Desulfarculia; order Adiutricales; family Adiutricaceae; genus JAIRZX01. The sequence goes on along the minus strand of JAISEQ010000320.1, from coordinate 90 downwards.
GACTTTGAATTTGGTCTTTGCACCAGAACCGCCGAATATCGTCACGTCGTCACTGACAAATAGGCATGGGAAAATGTCTGTACTTTGTCC
>JAISEQ010000188.1 GCA_031264045.1 Deltaproteobacteria bacterium | reverse complement strand
GACCGAGTTCACCAGGAACAACGTGCTCTCCCAGGCCGCGACCTCCATGCTGGCCCAGGCCAACAGCCTCAGCCAGCTCGCCCTGAGCCTCATCCGGTAACCGGAGCCTCCTGAAACCTGGGGTATAGGGCTGACCCCGGATGCGGAATGGCCTCCTCCCGCTGCCTTACGGCAGCGGGAGGGGGTCTTTCCGTTTTCTAACGCCCGGACGTGCGCGGACCCTTATCGCGGGCCTATCCTCCCAGAAGCCTCCCGGCCTGGACAGGCGCTATTCCATCGGCGGCCTGACCGGGTCTCCAGGCGGGAGGCCCCGTCCGGACGTCCATTTCAATCTCCCCGGCAGACTCAAATCTCCAGAGCCCGCCCTACCGGGCTTTCGTCCTAACCCGTGCCTTCTGGCTGGTTTGCAACGGAAACCGTATGACAGCCGACCGGGAATCTTCCTGAAAGGGTCCTTCAAACGGAAGAGGTCCATAACCCCTGCCCTGCCCGTATCATGACCAGCCCAGTCCCCGCGCTGACGCCGCCCGGAGCGTTTCCGCCGAACGCGACAGATGAAAAGCCCGGATCGGGGACTGCTCCCCGATCCGGGCTTCTCGTTTCCCTGCGGCACGTCAGCCGAGGGCTGTGCCGGTGCTGAGACCTTTATCTGGTCGCGATGAACTCTGCCCTCTGCCTAATCGGTCCCGCCGCCGCCCTCGGGCTTACCGTCGCCGGGCTCATGGGGCGCACCAGCCGGGATGCCGTCCTTCCCGGCGCCCCCGTCCATGCGGTCCAGACCCAGGCCGCCCACGGTAACGTCCCCTGGCCCGCTTTCGGCAGGGCGGGGAGGCAAGGAGGGCCTGGAGGAGGCCTCGGAGGGATCCTCGGCGGGGAGGAGGGCCACGTCCGTCACGACCTCGTCCAGCTCCAGCTTCATGAGGCGCACCCCCTGGGTCCTGCGGTGCAGGACGTTCACCTCGGAGACGTTGAACATGATGAGCCTCCCGGTGTTGGTGATGAGCATCAGCCGGTCGCTGTCCTTCACCTTGAAGACGGAGACGACGGACCTCTTGGCGGAGGTCCTGACGGTGGTGGTGCCCTGGCCGCCGCGGGCCTGGAGGTTGTACTCGGAGGCGGGGGTCCTCTTGCCGTAGCCGTCCTCGGTCACGGTCATCAGGTCCTCGCTCCGGTCGGAGGAGATGGCGTCCATGGCGACCACGCGGTCGCCCTTGGAGAGGGTGATGCCCTTCACGCCCCCCGCCTGGCGGCCCATGGAGCGGACATCGTCTCCCATGAAGCAGATGGCCTTGCCTCCGCGGGTGGAAAGGACCACGGCGCTCCCGGCCTCCGCCAGGGCCGCGGAGACCAGCTCGTCGTCCTCGCGGATGCTTATGGCGATGATGCCGATCCGCCTGGGCTTCCCGAAGTCGGAGAGCTCCATCCTCTTGACCACGCCGCAGCGGGTGGCGATCACTATGTAGAGCCCGGGAGCGGAGAGGTCGTCCACCTTCAGGACCGCCGAGACCTTCTCGCCGGGCTTCAGGGGATGCACGTTCACAAGGGCCTTGCCCTTGGAGGCCCTGGGGGCCAGGGGGAGCTCGTGGACCTTGGACCAGTAGAGCCTGCCCCGGTTGGTGACGAAGAGGAGGTAGCTGTGGGTGGAAGCGGTGTACATCCGCTCTATGTAGTCGTCCTCCTTGTTCTTGGCGGCCGTTATGCCCTTCCCCCCGCGGCCCTGGGAGCTGTAGGCGGAGGCGGGGGTCCTCTTGATGTAGCCCCCGTGGCTCACGGTCACGACCATGTCCTCCTCGGCTATGAAGTCCTCGGCGCACCTGACGTCCGGGCCGTAGTCGGTTATGACCGTGCGCCTCGCGTCCTTGTACTCGGATCTCAGCTCCTCGAACTCCTCCTTGATGACCTGGTTCAGGAGCTCCTCGGAGCCCAGGATGGCCCGGAAGCGGTCGATGTCGGCGGAGACCTGGGCGAACTCCTCGTCTATCTTCTGGCGCTCCAGCTGGGTGAGCCTCTGGAGCCTCATGTCCAGGATGGCCTGGGCCTGGATCTCGCTCAGGCCGAAGGAGGCCTGGAGCCCGGCCTTGGCGTCCGGGGGGGACGAACTCGCGCGGATCAGGGCGATTATGGCGTCCAGGTTCGCCAGGGCTATCCGGAGCCCCTCCAGGATGTGGAGCCTCGCCTCGGCCTTGGCCAGGTCGTAGCGGGTCCTGCGGACCACCACCTCCTTGCGGTGCTCCAGGAACTGGAACAGGGCCTCCTTCAGGGTCAGGAGCCGCGGGGTCTGGTTCACTATGGCCAGCATGTTGATGCCGAAGCTGGTCTCCAGCTGGGTGGAGGCGTAGAGCTGGTTCAGGATCGACTCGGCCGCGTCCCGCTGGGAGCCCTTGATCTCCAGAACCACCCGCAGGCCGTGGCGGTCGCTCTCGTCGCGGATCTCGCTTATGCCCTCGATCCTCTTCTCCCGCATCATCTCGTCTATCTTCTCGACCAGGTTGGCCTTGTTCACCTGGTAGGGAAGCTCGGTCACCACGATGGCCGTGGTCTTCCTGGAGTCCTTCAGGGTCTCCACCTCGGCCTTGGCGCGGACCTTGATGATGCCCTTCCCGGTGGTGTAGGCCTCCCGGATGCCCTCGGAGCCAAGGATGAAGCCCGAGGTGGGGAAGTCCGGGCCGGGGATGTGGCGCATGAGCTCGGCCACGGTGATGCCGGGGTTGTCCACCAGCGCCACCAGGCCGTTCAGGACCTCGTGGAGGTTGTGCGGGGGGATGTTGGTGGCCATGCCCACCGCGATGCCCGAGGAGCCGTTTATGAGGAGCCCGGGCGCCCTCGTGGGCATCACCTGGGGCTCCTCCAGGGTCCCGTCGTAGTTCGGGGAGAAGTCGACCGTCTTCTTGTCCAGATCGGACATGAACTCGCTGGCGAGCTTCGAGAGGCGGACCTCGGTGTACCTCATGGCCGCCGGGGCGTCGCCGTCCACGGACCCGAAGTTCCCCTGGCCGTCCGCCAGGGGGTAGCGCATCGAGAAGTCCTGGGCGAGCCGGACCAGCGCGTCGTAGACCGCCTGGTCGCCGTGGGGGTGGTACTTGCCTATCACGTCGCCCACGACCCTCGCGGACTTCTTGTAGGCCTTGTTCCAGTCGTTCCCGAGCTCCCTCATGGCGAAGAGGACCCGGCGATGGACGGGCTTCAGGCCGTCCCTGGCGTCGGGTATGGCCCTGCCGATGATGACGCTCATGGCGTAGTCGAGATAGGAGCTCTTGATCTCGTCTTCGATGCTTACGAATTCGAACCGTTCAAAGCCGAGCTTGTTGCTGTCCATTGGCCGTCCTGGCGGGACAGGGCGGCCGCAGTGCCGCCCGGAAGGGTTAGACGCGATATGGGATCAAACGGTTTCCTGGCTTTCCGTTTAATAGCGTTATAGCATTATAGCATGCATGGTCGTACCGCGTCTAACGTTCCGGAACTGTCCCGACCGATGCCTTACCCGCAATCCCTGCGGCAGATCGTGGGCGGGGACCCGAGGGAAGCCGAATAGCGCGGTCCCTTCATCGGAGTATCACCCCCGGAAAATGTTGCCAACCCGTTTCCGGCAGAGTCGGCGGGAGGGAGCATCAAGATATATTTATCATTCTAATAATTAAAAAATAGTTAATATGTTAATTTATTACATTTTTATTATAATAATAATATTATTTCATGTGTTATTATATATAGATTAATTTATATATAATTATTTATATATATAGGCATAGTTTTTACATGATGTTGCTCTAAAATCACCAATCCGCACCGAGCCTGCGGGGACACGCACCCGATCCCACGGGATCGCTAGCGAACTCCGCGAATCCCAGACTTCCTCCCGCCCGCGCACGGGACAGTCCGAGGCGCCGCTTCTGAACGCCGGGGCGTTTCCCGCAACTTCCCTCAACCCCTTCCGATATCCTCCGTACCCCGACCGGCGGTCTCCGGCGAAGGGTTCCCTCGCGGCACCTCCCCAAAAGTAAATTGTTGGCACAAGTATTGCTTAAGCGATACTCGCAACAATGCTTCAGGCCAGCCATGCCTGACAGGAGGTGGCAATGCCGGAAATCAACACCAAGGACTACTGGAACGAGCGCTATGCCGCCGGAGGCAACTCCGGAGCGGGCAGCTACGGTCGCCTGGCCGAGTTCAAGGCCGGGATCCTGAACGGCTTCATAGCCGATCACGGGATAGGCGACATGGCAGAGCTCGGATGCGGAGACGGCAACCAGCTTGGCCTGGTCAAGGTGGACAGATACACGGGCTACGACATATCAGCCAAGGCCGTGGAGCTGTGCTCGTCCAGGTACCGGGACGACGGAACGAAGAAGTTCAAGGTATACAACCCCGCCAGGCCCCCCAAGGACAAGGCGGAGCTGGCCGTATCCCTGGACGTCGTCTACCACCTCCTCGAGGACGAGACCTACAGCTCCTACATGCGGGACCTCTTCGCCATCTCCGGGCGCTTCGTGGCAATCTACTCCTGCAACACGGACTCCCAGGCCGACATTGCCCTGCACCTCCACCCCCACAGGTTCACCGACTGGGTGGAAGGGAACCTCCCGGACTGGACCCTCTGCGGATACCTGCCCAACCGCTACCCCCTGCTCCCGGAATCGCCGGACGAGACCTCCTTCGCCGACTTTTTCTTCTTCAGCAGAAACGAGAGGATAGAGCCCAGGTACTCCTGCCTGTTCATACCCCCCGACGAAGCCGCTGCGGGCCTCCCCGACGAGGAGGCCACCGAGCTGATGAGGATCGCCCGCGAATGCCTCGACACCCGGGAGCTCGGGAAATCCGCCGAGTGCCTGAGGCGGGCCGCCGTGAACCCCAAGATGAGGCTCCAGGCCTTCAACGCCCTCGGGGCGGTGCTGGGCGCCCTGGGGCGGCACTCCGAGGCGGAGGACGCCATGAGGGCCGTGCTGGCCCGCGATTCCGGAAACATGCAGGCCCGGATCAACCTCGCGAAGCTCTACCTGACCGTCGGCCGCTGGGAGGACCTGAACCCCTTCTGCAGGGAGCTGAAGTTCTTGAGGGCCAAAGACGCGAACGTGGCCGTCAAGTGGCCCCACATCGCCGAAAAGGTGGCGAACCTGGGCTGACGCCGGCGGCCTCGCCCCCAAGCGCGGGGAAAGGATCTCATCATGGAAGGGACAATCGAGCGTGCCGAGGGCCTCATAAGGTCCGGGAACATCGAGGACGCGGTGGCGGCGCTCTCCGGCTTCCTGGCCGGGGAGCCAGGCAACACCAGGGCGCTGATGGACCTGGGCGTAGCTAACCACAAGCTGAACCGGCACGGGGAGGCGGAGGGATATTTCAGGCGCATCCTGGAGCTGGACCCCGGCCACAGGGAGGCGGCCAAGAGCCTCTGCCTGTCGCTCCTCGCGGCGGACAGGAAAGAGGAGTGCGCCCTGGCCCTGGAGTCCTACGCGGACGGGAGCGGGGACGACCACGCGGCGCTCGCCTTCTCGGCCGCCGTCCACCAGGCGCTGGGGAACCACTGCGACGCCCGCCTGAGCATCGACAGGGCCATAGAGCTCGCCAAGTTCTCCAACTGGGACGAGTACCAAGACCTCCGGGCCTCCATCTCCGGGCTCCCCAGGCCGAGCAGGGTCAAGATAAGGCCCGAGGTGGCAATCCTGTGCGGCACCCAGATGGACAGCTTCATCCACGGCCTGGCCGACGGGCTCGCGCCCTACTGCAACGTGAAGAAGCACGTCGCCGCCCACCCCGCGCAGCTGATCCCGGGCATCAGGACCGCCCAGGTCGTCTGGCTCGAGTGGGGGAACCAGATGACCCAGGCGATACTAGCCGAGAAGCAGAAGCTGGCCGGTAAGCAGGTGATAGTGAGGATCCACAGCTACGAGGTCATAGATGGGCTGGTGGACCGGATCGACTTCTCCCCCGTTACCGACATAGTGTTCGTGTCGTCCTACATACGGGACCTCTTCCTCGCGAAGAACCTGAAGCTCCCCTCGGGCGCCAGGATCCACGTGGTTCACAACGGCATTGACGTCTGCCGGTTCCGGTACGTCCCCCGGGAGGCCCCGGGGGGGAAGATAGCCTTCCTGGCCCACATCTCCTACAAGAAGGGCCCCATGGTCCTCAT
>JAISEQ010000185.1 GCA_031264045.1 Deltaproteobacteria bacterium | reverse complement strand
GGGCTGCTGCCGGCGTACCGGAAACTAGTTTTTTGACCGTGTCTGGTGGTGAGCGGTTTGCTCTTCCTATCTGGAAGCCCTACGGGGCGGCGGACGGCAACGACGCCCCAAAGAGGAAGCCCTCCGGGGCGGCGGACGACAACTACGCCCCAAAGAGGAAGCCCTACGGGGCGGCGGACGGCGACAACGCCCCAAAGAGGAAGCCCTACGGGGCGGCGGACGGCGACAACGCCCCAAAGAGGAAGCCCTACGGGGCGGCAGACGGCAACGACGCCCCAAAACGGAAGCCCTTCAAGGGCAAGGACGCCGAGGACGGCTTCAGGCCCGGCCCGAAGGGCAGGGACTTCAAGCCGAAGCCCTTCAAGGACAAGCCCTTCAAGCCCGGCCCGATGGGCAGAGACTCCAAGCCGGGACCCAAAAAGAAGGACTTCAGGCCTGCGGCCAAGGACAGTCCATCCAGACCGAAGGAGTCCGCCGAGGCACGGGAGAGGCCCAAGAAGCCGCCGAAGGACAAGGACCCAGCCGCCTTCAAGAGCCTATCCGGACCCTCCGCCGACGGCATGAGCCAGGCCGACATCGAGAAGCTCCTCCAGGAGCTCACCAAGGGCGACTAGAGCACCGGAACCGCTCTCGGGAGGCGCAATGCAGACCGACCTCGACAAGAAGCCCGGAGCAACTTCCGAGCCCGGAAAGGTCCCCCCCGAGAAGGATGGCCCCGGGGGAAAGCCCCGGGCCGAGGCCGCCCCCGAAAGGTCGGCTTTCGAAAAGGCCGAATCCGGGGACCCCGAACCCAGAGATGGGATCGACGGCGGTCCGGCCCTCGATAAGGGGACCGGGGCTGAACCGGAGAGGATGGCCGGGACTCCTCCCGGCAGGCCCCATGCCGGTCCGGACCCAGGGAAGACGACCGGGGTCGGCGGGGCGGAGCCCGTTGCCGGTCCGGATCTCCGGAATGATGCCGGGGGCGACGGGACGGAGCCAGATGCCGGTCCGGACCTCCTGAAGAATGCCGTGGCCGACGGGACGGAACCCGATGCCGGTCCGGACCCCGGGAAGACGGCCGGGTCCGACGGGGCGGAGCCCGATGCCGGTCCGGACCCGGGGAAGACGGTCGGGGCCGAGCCCGATCGCCCCGGGTCCGAAGACGATCCGGGAAAGCCCGGCCCTGCCGAAGAACCTGATGCAGATTCCGGAAAGACCCGGACAGCTCCCGGCTCCGCCCGGCCGTCCAAGCCCCGGAAACCGAAGCCCGGCTCGCCGGGCATCCCTGCGGTGGAGCTGGAAGACATAAGACTCTCGTTCGGGAACAATGCCGTCCTTGACGGCTTCTCACTCTCCGTGCCCCCGGGCACCAAGATCTCCGTCGTGGGGGAGTCGTCCTGCGGCAAGAGCTCGCTCTTCAAGGTCATGGTGGGGCTTCTGAGGCCGGACTCCGGTCGGGCCAGGCTGTTCGGGAAGGATCTCACGAAACCTTCCCTGCGGGAGCTTGAGAAGCTCCGGCGCATGGTGGGCATGCAGTTCCAGGCGGGGGCGCTCTTCGACTCCCTGGACGTGCTCCGGAACCTGTCGCTCGCTTCCCTGGAGAGCACCAGGGGCGGCAGGGGACGCCCGGCGGGCAGTGCCGACATCCTGGACATGCTGGACCGTGTGGGCCTGAAGACTGCGGCCTTCCAGAACCCGTCCAGCCTTTCGGGGGGCATGCGCAAGAGGGCGGCAATAGCCAGGGCGCTCATAGTCAACCCCGAGCTCGCGCTCTTCGACGAGCCCACGGCAGGGCTCGATCCGCTCACCTCCGCCTCCATCATAAGGCTACTGAACTCGCTTTCCGCCGACCTGGGGGCGGCCATGCTTCTGGCCACGACGGATCTGGACGTGGCGAGGCGCTTCTCCAGGGATATCGTCATAATGCATGAGGGGAAGATCAGGGCTCGGGGGAGCGTGGACGATCATCTGTCGAGCAGGGATCCCTACATAGTGAGGTTCCTCTCGCGATTCAACCGCCTGAAGGCCGCCCGCTGATGGCCTCCGCGAAGCCGCCCGGACCGGAATCACCTCCGGACCGGACACGGCCGGCACCCCCGGAACCGGCGCCCCGCCCGACCAGGGTGACCGTCCGCTACGCGAGGGCGGCCCGGTTCGGAGGGCACGCGGAAACCGCGATGGACCTCGTGACCCCCTCCCGACGGGAGAGGGCCGCGCGCTACCGTCTCTTGCCGGACCGGCTTCGTTCACTCGCCGCAGGGCTCCTGATGCGCCGCTATCTCGGGGTGCGTTCCGACTCGGATCTGCTGACAGGACCGATGGGCCGCCCGGAGCTCGCCCGGCCGGGGCCCTCGTTCAGCATCAGCCACGCGGGGGAATTCGCGGCACTGGCCGTGACGTACGCCGGCCCCGTGGGCCTGGACGTGGAGCCCCTCTCAAGAACCGTTCGCCGGGGGCTGGTGGCGGACCGCGCCTTCTCGCCCGAGGAGAGGAGCCTCCTTCAAGACTGCCCGGAGGACCCCCTCCCGTTCCTCGCCGTCTGGACCCGCAGGGAGAGCCTCGTCAAGGCGGCGGGGCTCGGGCTCTTCAACGGTGGGGGCCAGTTCTCCGTGGTGCCGCTGGATGCCCCCCGCCTCCACGCGATGGGGACGCTGTGGGCCGTCGCCACCCGCACGGTGGAGGGCCACGTGTTCTCCGTGGCTGCTCCGTCGGCCGACGGCTCGGAGCTGGAGTGCGATATTCTGGAGACGTCGGCGGAAGAGCTCTTGGACTGAGCAGACGCCGAGGCGGGCGGCCCGCCGGCCCCGCTGCCCGCTTACACAGCCCGGAGCCTTTCTTCCTTTCCGTTTCCTTCCGATTCCACACGGGCAATGGCCGTCGCGGACTCCTGCGGGCATTGCCAGCCGGTCGTCGGCTCCGTCCACTCCCGCAGTCGAAAAAGGACATGGTCCACATTCGGTTCCCCCGACCCTTTATGCCGCATCAGCTTCCTGGTCAAGGCACCTGAAAGACGTTTCCCGCAAACTCTTTCACTACCTTGACACTGTTGTTCTGGTTGCGTAAGGACTAGCGTGAACCGAATCAAGAATGTGCTGCGATATACGGTTGACAGGACGGCAATGGCTCTGCCAGTCATCATGCGCACGCTTTTCCGCCGGACTTTCGCGCGGATATGGCCTGGGGCAGGCGTCCCGCGTTTTTTTTTATTACAAAAAAAAGTGAAAACCGGAGCGGGATCATAACAGATGGCTTGGTCGCGCGGTTTCCGGAGGGCAAATTTCCCCTTGACTTCCGGCAGCCGTTCGCTGTATTAATAGCGAGTCGCAATTCCTGAGGATCGCGGCCACCCCCAGGGGCTCGGTCGAGATCTCCTGGCAGACCAGTCCAAGTCCCCCCAAAACAGACACCCTCCGCCGCGTCCGGCGGGACCGCGCTATGGGCAGCGCGGGCCCACCTCGTGTCGTGCGTCAGCGGGGATACGAGGGGGGCGCCCGCGTTTCCGCGCGGGCTGACGCGGGCCCATCACGCCCGCTTCCAGACAAGGAGGATCACGGCGCCGTGGGGGGATGCTCCCGTCTCGGCGGCTCCCGGGGCCGAGGTATGTCTCGGTCCCGTCCAGGAGGACACCAGGCTCATGTCTAACATCCATGGGGGGGCGTCCTGCCCCTCTGGCCGGGCTTACGCGCTTTCCACCATCGCCCTGCTCTGCTCAGCCCTAGTCTTCTCATCCTGCACGATGGGCTCGTCGGCCTCATCGCGCGCTTCCGGGAGGACCGCCGCCGATCGGCCCGCCTCCCGCAGCTCAGTCTCCATCCACGAGGACATGAGCCGGATCCGCCCCGCCAGCATGGTGGCCGCCTCGTTCGCGCGGAGCCCCGCCGCCCCTGCGGAGCAGTGGGCGTCGCTCGATGATACCTACATGGGATCCTACTCCTCCGCCTTCGACGATGGCGAGGCCGCCTACGCGGTGTACTCCGGCGGCGGCCAACTCATCGATCCCGCCAGCGCGGTCTCCGGCCTCTCCGGGAGCCTCTGGACCTCAAGGGCCGGCGAGTCGCTGGTCTCGGGCTCCTCAGCTTCGAGCGGGCCCAGGGTCGTGAACGCGAGCGCCAAGATCAAGCCATCGGAGCTCCCCGGCCTCACCTACCGCGACAACGCCCCGGGCTCGTCCAAGTCGCCCCGTTCCGCCAAGGGCGTCACGCCCAAGATCCTCACCTCCGCCTTCTCCGTGGCAGGCACACCCTTCAAGCAGGGACAGGCCTCCCCCCAGGCTGGCTTCGATAACGCAGGCTTCATATCCTACGTCTATTCCCAGGGGTCGGTGCGACTGCCCCGCAGCAGGACCACGGCGGATCTGGTAGCTGCCGGCAAGCCGGTCACCAAGGACGAGCTCCGCCCCGGCGACATGGTCGTCTACAACGATCCCAAGAAGTCCGGAAGCTGGCTCCTGGGTATCTACTCGGGAAACGGCAACTTCCTCCTGGCCTCCCCGCGACTGAACGTCGTGGCCGAGACTGCGGCCTTCGGCACCGACTACGGCCCCTACTTCGTGGGCGGTCGGCGCCTCTACGATGATCCCTCGGCCGAGCCCCTCTCCGAGGAGGACAAGATGGCCGTCACCAACGGTGCGGTGATGACCGCCCTCTCCCAGCTGGACGACATCCCCAGGATGCAGCCGGCGCCCTCCTCCGTCAGCTACAGGTCCAGGAGCAAGTCCTCCTCCCGCTCCAGGGGCAGGTCCCGCTCGGTCTCCGCCAGGGGCAAGGGCGGCAAGAAGGTCTACGCGAGAAGCAAGGCCAAGGCCTCCTCCAGGAGCCGCAAGCCGGTCCCCAAAAGGCGCAGGGGCTGAGAGGGGGGCGGAAGCGCTCCGCTCCGGCTGCGCCGCCTGACGCCCGGCACCCCGTGTCCCGCAAGGCCCCGGGCCCCGGTCTCCTTCCTCTCCCGGCCAAAGGCCCATGAGATCTCCGCCCCTTCCCGGAAGGCCACCGGCCTTCCGGGAAGGGGCATTTCATTATCTCCCCCGCGGGATCCCGAAGCCCGGGCCGCGCGGACGGCGGCCGGGCCGGGTTTCCGACCGCATTTCCGGCGAATTTCCCAGATTTGCCCCGTTCCCCGACCGATGCTTCCGTTACCCTGCGGCTTCTGCGGAGGGCGCCCCGAAGCCTTCCCGCAGGGCCGGCGGACTCCGGAAACGCCCTGCCTGCCGGATTTACGGGGTTCAGGGCCGGCCGGTCCGCCGCGAGGCAAAACGCCGTGCAGCATCTGGGGCGGCATTGTTGCGGGCCTCCGATACATATGTTAAAGTTCTGAGCGGCCCCGACCGTACGGTTCAGGAGCGCGCGGGCGGGAGAACACCCCCCCCGCGCCCCCAGCCTTCCTGGCTCTTCAGGGAGCCGCCGCTCCCCATTCTTCCCGAGCCCTCCGCCGGCGTCCCGCCCCCCCCCGGCCGCCTTCCGGGGGAGCGCCTCCGGTCGCCTTTCGCCGGAGCCCCTCCCGCACGTCCCCGTGCCCCCCGAGACCGACCGGACGGGCCTTCCCGAACGCGGCGCAGCCGCCCCCGGCCCTTCACGCGCCCTGCTGCGGTTCGCCTGGCGACGCGGCCGGCCCAGGAGCAAGCTTTCTTGATGACCCAGAGCCACCACCAAGGCAGAAGAAGGACCGGAGACCCCAGGCGCGATGCCGGGGAGAGGCCCGCGCGGCCGAGGCCCAAGGACTACCCGGACTGCACGGTGGAGCCCGGAGTCTGGCCCCACCTGAACAACATAGGCCAGCCCGCAGAGGCCCCCTTCGCGGCGGACCCCTTCCAGGAGGAAGCAGTCAGGCTGGTCCGAGAATACGACGTGATAGTCTCGGCGCCCACGGGGAGCGGCAAGACCTGGATAGCCCAGAAGGCCATGGAGCACGAGCTCTCCCAGGACAGGAGGATCTGGTACACCTCGCCCCTGAAGGCACTCTCCAACTCGAAGTTCCTCGAGTTCGGGAACCTCTTCGGGAAGGACCGGGTGGGGCTGCTCACCGGGGACCACAAGCTCAACACCTCCTCGCCGGTCATCGTGGGAACCACCGAGATCCTGCGCAACCAGCTCTACGACAACATGGCGGACGGCAGGGACGTGGGCTACGACCTGGTCATCCTGGACGAGGCGCACTACCTCGGCGACCAGGACCGCGGGGTGGTCTGGGAGGAGGTGCTCATCTACCTGCCCGCGAGGGTGAGGCTCCTTCTCCTGTCGGCCACAATCGAGAACGCGGACGATCTCGCCGGATGGATAGCTAGCATCAGGGGAAGCGAGGTGAAGGTCGTGAACGGCGGCGTTCGCCCGGTCCCGCTCATCCCCCTGTGCCTGGAGAACGACTCGCTGAAGCTCCTGTCCACCGCGGCCAGGAGGGAGCCGCCCCGCCGGGGGCGCCGCGGCCGCGGAGAGCACGTGGCGGACGTGCCCCTCGAGCTCCATCTCGACAGGACCCTCCGCCACCTCGGATCCCTCGACCTGCTCCCGGCCATCTTCTTCCTGAAATCCAGGAGCGACTGCAACCGGACGGTCGAGAGGTCGAGATACGTCCACCCCGAGCCCCCCGAGCGCCGGGAGGCCAGGAACACGCTGATAGACGAGTACCTGGCGAACCACCCCTACCTCGCGAACTACCACGACGTCTCGGCCCTCCGTAACCGCGCCGTGGCCGCCCACCACGCAGGCAACCTCCCCCAGTTCAAGTTCCTGGTGGAGGAGCTCATGAGCAGGGGGCTCCTCACGGCGATCTTCTCCACCAGCACGGTCTCGGCCGGCGTCAACTTCCCCGCGCGCACGGTCGTCATACCCCAGAGCGACCGCTTCAACGGGATGACCTTCAGCGATCTGACCGCGACCGAGCTCGCCCAGATGACGGGCCGAGCCGGCCGCCGGGGCCGCGACCTCATAGGCTTCGCGGTCATCCTGCCCGGCCCCTACATGAACCTGAAGCTCATGAACGGGCTCTTCAACTCGCCCCCCAACCCCATCATCTCGCGCCTGGACGTGTCGTTCTCCATGGTCCTGAACCTCATCCAGGTGTTCAAGGCCGAGGACGTGAAGTATCTCCTGGCCCGCTCGCTCTACGCCTGGCAGAGCGTCGAGAACAAGACCGAGAGGGGCCTGCGCGCCGCGACGAAGATCATATGGGAGAGCTTCAGGGACCACCTCCGCTTCCTCCGCCGCGAGAAGCTCCTGGACCAGGACGGCAAGCTCACGGCCCGCGGGAACGTCTGCGCGAAGCTCCGCTTCGACCATCCCCTGGTCTACCACGAGGCGCTCCAGAAGGGGGCCATCCCCGCCTCCCCGATCCTGATGGCGTCCACCATCGCCGGCCTCATAGACGCGAACGCCAACGTTCCCGCAGAGAGGCGTATGCGCCCTCCCCAGGAGCTCTCCCAGGCGCTGAGCGTATTCCACTCGGCGGTGAAGCCGATAAGCGAGAGGCTTAGGAAGGCCGGCTTCCCCAGTCCCTCGTTTCTGGCCACCCGGAGCTGGGCCGTCTACGAGTGGATGACCTCCCACGACTTCACCGCCGCCTCCAACCGCCTGGGCAAGGACGCGGGGGATCTGGTGCGGCTCCTCCTCCTGACCGTGGAATACCTGAACCAGTTCATGGACGCGAGCGAAATCTTCCCCGGCATGGCCGACACCATCAAGGAAGCCCAGGCGCTCCTCATGGTGCCGCCCCTCGCCTGAGTCCCTCCCGGGACGCGACCGCCGGACCCGGGGCGGATCCGCCGTCTTCCCCCGGACCCGTACGGACGCGCCCGTGCCGCCAGCAACAGACCCGGAATTTGCCCTGCGGAAACTGGCCCGCCGGTTTTCCCGGGCCCGCCGTCTGAAGTCCGAGGAGCGCCTTCGGCTCGACTGGCTCCTTCGGCGAACCCCTGCGGAATTACCGGCACATGACCTTAGTTGGACGCCACTCAAACTTCGACATAACTTAAATTAGCAAAATTAATTAATTTATGGTATAATTATAAGATTTCGCTACAGGCTCGGGCATCCTCGGTGGTGTTTGCAACTGGCACGAAAACCCCTAATCCACTGTCGTGTTTTTTTGTAGCCATCAGCGAGCGAGCAGGCCGTAAGCAATGGGACGGAAGCCGGGGCTGGAGGATAGGCAGACCTCCCCGT
>JAISEQ010000168.1 GCA_031264045.1 Deltaproteobacteria bacterium | reverse complement strand
CCCCCAGGATGACGGAGTCGCCGGGCCGGGGGCGGAGGTTGACCAGGGCCAGAAGCTCGGCGGGGCTCATGCCCGGAGGCGCGAGAGCCGGGGATCCCTGCAGGCAGACCGGCCCCGCCATGGGCGCCTTCCCGGTCCTCCAGGCGGTGCCCATCAGGTACAGGGTCCTGGAACCGCACACCCCCCGGGCGGCGGGATCGTAGAGGGGCTCCCGACCGGCCCGGGCGGCGGCGCGGCCTATCTTCTTCAGGAGCCGCTTCTTCAGGAGCGGGGGAAGCGTCCAGGGGTAGGGGAGCTTCATGGTGACGGCGGCCGAGTCCATGGACTCCAGGGGCCTCATGCCCCCGGGCAGGCACTGGACCACGGGCTTTCCGGGGTACAGCCTGGTTATGAGCCTCAGCCCGTCCTCCAGGGCGGCTCTCTGGTCCTCCCAAAGCGCGCGGGCGAGCTTCACCCCGGGCTCCGGGTCGAAGCCGGAAATGACCACGGGCTCCCCCGGGGGCGGGGCCGGAGGCGGGGCTATGCCCATGCGCCTCAGCGCCTTCGCGGCCTCGACGGGGCCGAGCTCCCTGAGTCTCGCCGGCTCGGCCGGCTCCGCGCCGCAGTCGAAGTCCACGTCGATCAGGACGCTGGCCCCGTCCAGGCCGGCCACGCGGCCCGGAAGTGGGGACGCCAGATCCGGGGTGAAGGCGCCGGGCGCCTCGGCCAGGAGCTCCCCCTGGGCCACGGCCCTGCCCCTGCGCAGGCCCTTTTTGGGCGCGGCCCCGTCCAGCGGCAGGGAGAGGCGCCCGGGCGCGGGGAAGGCCTTCATCACGCCGAAGTCCCTACTCACTGCGCGCTCCGGCCACGGCGGGCGGCGTAGGGGCCTCGGGCGCCCTCCGGGCGTCAGGCGGGGAGGGGCGCCCCGGCAGGGCGGATATGATCATGTTATTCAAGGCCAGGCCCGTCTTCCGCTCCGGGGCCCGGCCGGGAGGCCGGGAGGGGAGCAAGTTCCAGCCCGTAAGGACTTCGGGGTTTGCGACGTGTTGCCGGAGGACTTCGGGGGGTGCTTGCCGGAGGACTTCGGGGGATAAGGGGGAAGGTTCCGGGAAAAAGGCCCGGCCCCGCTCGCGGGAGTCGGGGATCGCGAGGCGGCGCCGTCCCGGAGGGAGGCGCGGGGATCCATTATGCCACAACGGGGCCGGACGCGGTAAGAAAAACCCTCCCGGCCCCCGAAGCCGGGGGGCAGGGCGGGCGCCGCCTATCCGGCGGGCCGGCCTCTCCCCGAGTCCGCGAGCGGGGTCAAGCAGGTCCAGGCCCCGCCGGTCCTTTTGTCCGGGCAGTCGCGGGCGTCCGGCCCCGGCCCGGGGGGGCGCGGCGGGCGTCTCCGCCGCCCCCGCTTCCACGGAGGCGGCCGTCGGGACGGTAGAGGATGAAGTAGCTGGCCCCGAAGAAGGCCAGGCAGAGGATGGAGGCGACGTAGACCGCCCTGTAGCTCCCGAACATGCCGGCCAGGCCTCCCATGACCACCGAGCCCGCACCCATGCCGAGATCGAAGGCCACGAAGAAGCAGGCGCTGGCGGCGGTCCTGCGCTCCGGGGGGACGGAGGTCAGGGCCATGGTCTGCAGGGACGGGAACAGCGCCCCCGCCCCCAGCCCGTAGAGCACGGCCGCCGAGTCCATGAGGGCCCTTCCGGGAACGGAGAGGATGACGGCGACGGAGAAGGCCAACAGGGCCAGGGCGGGGGGCACCACGGAGAAGTGCCCCCTGCGGTCGTAGAGCCTGCCCGCCCAGAGCCTCGCCGCCAGGGTGCCTATCGTGGACACCACGAAGAACTCCGCGGCCGAGGGCATGTGCCGCTCGGCCGCGTACACGGCCAAGTAGGTGACTATGGCGGACACCGCCACCCCGTAGAGCATCATCAGGAACGACGGCGGCACCGCCGCCCATTCGATGCGGGAAGCCTTTCCGGGCGCCGGGCGGGCCTTCCCCGGGGCAGGCCGCCCTGCCTCCTCGGCCAGCCGGGCGTTGGCTTCCGCGGCGGCGGGAACGTCCCGGGTCCCCCGGCCCTCCCCTCCGGCCGCGTCCCCTCCGGCTGCCGGCCCGTCCCCGGCCTGCGGCGCGGCCTTGCCCGGTCCGCGGGCTGCCGTCCTCCCGTCCGTCTCCCTGGGGCAGGGAAAGGCTATCCCGGGCAGCAGGAGGCTGACCAGCCCGGCGGAGAGGTAGCAGGCCGCGGCGGCCATGAACATCGCCACGTACCCGACGGTCTGCGCGACGTAAAGACCGGAGTAGGGCCCTATGGCCAGCGCCACCGTGGCTCCCAGGCCCAGGTAGCCCAGGCCCTCGCCCATGCGGGACGGGGGTATAGTCTGCGAGGCGAGCGAGACCAGAAGCGTCGAGGTGAGCCCGAAGCCCAGGCCCTGGAGGAGCCTCGCGGCCATGTAGGATGGGATGGAGTCGTGGAGGAAGTAGACCAGGGTCCCCGCCGCGCATATGAAGAGCCCCGCCCGCGCGGTCATGACCGCCCCGAAGATTCCGGAGAGCCTCCCCGCCGTGATCCTGGCCGTTATGGCCGAGATCGTGAAGGAGCCGAAGACCACGCCTATCTCCTGCTCGGTCAGTCCCGCCGCCTCCAGGTACAGGGGCAGGGTGGGGAGGAGCATGTTGAAGCCCATGAAGACGCAGAAGTTGACGAACAGGAACGTGAAGAACGTCCCCGTCCAGAGGGGCGGCTTCGGACGGTCGTCCGTCTCCTGGAAGCCGGGATCGGGCGGAGCTTGTGTCATGCGGGCCTTCGGGGCGCGGGCGGGGCGCTCTTCCGCCCCCGTCCGGAAAACGGGGCGGGCGTGCCGCGTGGCCAGAAAAGCTACACCCCGGCCGCCTTGCGAAAGGCCCGCCGGGGGCAGGTGTGGGGCATCGTGTCTGCGCGGGTCCGGGTGATGCGCCCGTCCGTGAGCGGCCCCCTCCCGGAGGCCCCTCGCGCCCGGCCGCGGCCCGTTTCTTCGGGGAGCGGCCCGGCCCCCGCTGAAGGCCGGGCCGCCCCGGGGCACATTATGACACAACGCGGCCTGCCGCGCCCGGAAAATGGGAGGGCGGCGCCCGGCGGCCGCGGGGTCCGTTCCGGGGAGATTCGCCGTACCCGCCTCGGGGGAACGGGCGGCGGGTACCTCATTGGCGTCCGGGAGCGCGTCCGGAGAGACGTGACGGGGTGCCGGCGCCCTGTCCTCCCGGATTCGGCCGCCGTCGTTTCCGATGCCACGAGACACCCTCCCGTACCCGAACTCCGGACGGCGCCCGGAGGAGGGTTCGGTTCCCGCCGGGGCAGCTCCGGCGGAGCCGACCGCTTCTTCACGGCCTCCGGGAGCCGCGCCTCGCCCCGCGTCAGGGGCGTCGATCCCAGCGCGTCCCGCCGGGACCGTTCCGGAGCCCCCCTGGCCGGGGCGTCCTCCCTTCCGACTCTTCAGGAGGGACGATGGCTATCTGCGGTAGCGTGAGGCTCACCGCCCCAGCCGCCGCGTAGGATGCCGCCGCGATCAGGAACATGGCCACGTGGCCGAAGTTTTCGCAGGCGTACGCCCCGCAGTACGGCCCTGCCGCCAGCGGCGCCGCCGCCCCCAGGGCCAGGTGTCCCAGCCCCTCGCCCATGCGCTGCCGGGGCAGGGTCTGCGATGCCAGGTGGGCCAGGAGCGTGGAGGTGAGCCCGGAGCCCAGACCCTGGAGCGGGCGGGCAGCCGTGAAGGCGGGAAGCGAGCCGCCGAGGAAACGGGAGGGCTGGCCCGCCGCGCTCAGGAAGATGCCGGCCTTCTCAAGGTAAAGGGGTAAGGGTGGGCAGGAGAATGTTGCAGCCCGGAAAGAGGAGAAGGTTTATCGAAAGGAACTTGAGGAAAGTCCCCGTCCGGAGGGGAGGCCCGTGGCCGGTGTACGGGGCCGGGGAGGGAGGGGGCGGGTGTCTTCATGGGGCCGAGGTCCCCGGCAGGCGGCGCGGAGGGGGTACGCCGCCGGCGGGCCCGCGGGAGTGGCGGGAGTCCCCGAAAGGGGGAGGCGTCCGCGGAGCCGTCTACGGGACCGGCAGGGACGGTGCCTTTCCGGCCCATGGGGCGGCATCCCGGCATCGGAGGCTCAAGGGCACCCTGCCTGCGCGGGGCTGTTTCCCGCCCCGGAAGGGGCGTTCCCCGAACCCCGCCTCAGGGCTTCCGGCCGCCGGGGCGGTAGAGAAGGAAATAGCTCGCTGACATGAATGCCAGAAACGCCAGCGCCGCCACGTAGACCGCGCGGTAGCTCGTGAACATGCCGGCCAGCCCCCCCATGACCACCGAGCCCGCGCCCAGGCCGATATCGAAGGACACGAAGAAGTAGGCGCTGGCCGTGGTCCTGCGCTCCGGGGGTACGGAAGTCAGGGCCAGGGTCTGCAGGGACGGGAACAGCGCCCCGTTGCCCAGCCCGTAGACGACGGCCGACGTGTACATGAGCGTTCTTCCCGGCACGGAAAGGATGAGGGCCACGGCCAGGGACACCAGCGCCAGGGCGGGGGGGATTACATGGCGGTGTCCCCTGCTGTCGTAGAGCCTGCCCGCCCAGAGCCTGGAGACGACGGTGCCGGCAGTGGACACCACGAAGAATTCCGCGGCCGACGGCATGCCGCGTTCGGCGGCGTACAGGGCCAGGTAGGCGGAGACAGCCGAGACTGCGGATCCGTAGACGAGCATCAGGAAGGAGGGCGGCACGGCGTCCCATTCTATGCAGGAGGGCTTCCGCCGTCCGGGAGATTTGGAATGTTCCGGAGAGTCCGCTTCCGCGCGGGGGGCGGGGGCCGATGTCCGGTACGTCCGGACGTCCTCGTCCGCAGGCCTTTCCGGTACGGCGCCGCACGGTTCTTCGGGGAGAGCGGCCTTTCCGTCCGGTGCCTTTCCCGGTTCGGCCGCTTCCTCTTCCGCCGCCATCCCGTTCCCTTCCGTCTCCTCCCCGCTCTCCCCTGTCCTTTCCCCCTTGCCCCCCGGTTCCGGGCGGGCGGGGAACACTATGTCCCGGAGCTTCAGGCTGACGAGTCCCGCCGCAAGACAGCACGCCGATGCTGCGGCGAACATGTACTCGTAGCCCCATGTCTCCGAAAGGTAAAGCCCCGTGAATGGGCCGATGGCCATGGACATCGTGGGGCCCAGGCCCAGGTAGCCCATGCCCTCGCCGATCCTGGAGGGCGGCATGGTCCGGGAGGCGAGCGACATCATGAGCGTGGAGGTTAGCCCCGCGCCCAGGCCCTGGAGGAGCCTCGCGGCCATGAGGGAGGGCACGGAGTCGCGGAGGAGGAAGGCGAGCGTCCCGGCGGCCAGCACGAAGAGACCCGTGCGGGCGGAAGCGAGGGCACCGAAGGCCAGCGAGATCCTCGACGCGCAGAGCCGGGCAGCCACGGCCGAGATCGTGAAGGATCCGAAGACCACGCCTATCTCCTGCTCCGTCAGGCCGGCCGCCTCCAGGAACAGGGGCAGGGTGGGAAGGAGCATGTTGAAGCCCATGAAGACGCAGAAGTTCATGAACAGGAACGTCAGGAACGTGCCGGTCAAAAGGGGGGGCTTCCTGCCCGGGTCCGTACGGACGCGGGGGCGGGCGGGAGGGGCGGATTTCATGGGGGCCACAGGCTGCATGGGCGTGAAGTGTTCCGGACGGCGGCGCTGGTGCGAAAGCCGTACCCCCGCAAGTCGTTTCCGGCTCGCCGGTCAGGGGGGGAAAAGCCTTCTCCCGGCAGGGCGGCCCGCAGGCTTCCGCGTGGGGTTCGCGGGGCGGGCTGTCCCCGGTCCTCAAAAAGGCGCGGCGCCGCAGAGCGGCACCGCGCCGGAGCCATTATGCCACATTCAGGCCCGCTCTGCCCGGACAGGACTGCCCGGATCCTGAAGGCCGGGGAGAAGGGGGAAGGGAGAGGGGGGAGATGGTGAGGGGAGAAGGGAACTGAGTGGCGGTGAGGGGAGAAGGGAGCGGGAGGGGTGGAGAAGGGATGGGATTAGGCGGGAGGCCATGACAGATGCGGGCGGGCACCCTGAGCTCCGTTCTGGGCTGCGGGGCTCACGTGCGGCGCCGGGGGCAAGCAGGCGCGATCCCCCGCCGCCCTCTTGTCTCAGCCGGGCGGACCTTCCGGTTTTCCGGGCAGTTGGACGCGTGCCGATGCAGGCGGTCCGGTACGGGCTCCCCCCGCAGTTTCGGTCCTCTCCAAGTCCGCCCCTCCGGCGGGAGGGATTAGGCCGGGCGCGGCCGGTTTCGCGGTCGGCGTTCCAGGCGGCGTCGCGGCGGAGGCCCCGTGGCCGCACTCTTCCCCGAGAGGGTTGGCGGCCGCGTCTGAAGCTCCGGCAGGATCAGTTTCCGCAGGCGCCGGTTTCGAGGCAGGGCTTATCGCGCCGGTAGAGTCCGCACGGCCGGTTTCCGCACGGACGGTTTTCCCAGGAGCGCTTCCCGTGTCCGTGTCCTCCGCTGCCGCGCGGTTCGCTTCTGCGGCGTTCCCGGAAGAGCAGCGGCCGTCGGCGGCCTTTAACGCGAGCGGAATTGCGGCATGCTTCAGTTCGCAGTCCCCCGCACGGCCCTCCGCGGATTCGGAGTAGCCGGTGACGGCTTCCCGCTGATGTCCGGTTACGCCCCCGCCCGTTCCGTCAGGCGCGCCGGCCCGGAAGCATCCGGCCTTTGCGGCAGGCGTCTTCGGGACGGCGTTCCTGGGCCCGTCCCCTGCGGCTTTCCCCGCGTCCCTCCCCTGAATGATTCTGGCGCGGAGTATGACGAGCGGGTATCCCATGAAAAGGACGGCTATGAAGCACAGCGATCCCGCGAACGATGCGGAGTAGCTTCCGAAGCGTCCCGCTAGGTAGCCCAGGATCACCACCCCCAGACCGAAACCCAGGTCGTAGAAGACGAAGAAGGCGGCAACGGCATAGGTGCGCCTGGCGAACTCGACCGATGAGATGGCGAGGCTCTGGAGGGCGGGGAAGAGCGCCCCTGCGGAGGCGCCGTAGCAGAGGGCCGCGAGGAACAGGAGGGCGGCGCTCCTGGCCATGAGGATTGAGGCCAGGGAAGCGGCCAGCAGCAGGGTTGCGGGGGGGATGACGTAGCTGGGGCCGCTCCTGTCGTAGATCCTGCCGGTCGTGACCCTGGCCGCGGCCGTGCCTATGGTGGATATCACGAAGAAGTCCGCTGCGGACGGGAGCCGCATCTCTTCGCAGTAGACGGCGAGATAGACCGTGACGGCGGTCAGACCCGCCCCGTAGAAGAGCGCGAGGCTCCCCGGCAGCAGGGGCCGCGTGTCCATGCGCCTTAGGCCGCCGGGAGCTCCGGATCCGGGCGGGGGGGGAGGGGGCTCCTTCTCACCCAGGAACCGGGGGAGCCTCATGGTGACCAGAAGCGAGACCGCTATCATCAGATCCATCGCGAGGAACATGGCCCGGTAGCCTAAGGCGGCCGAGATTTCCAGTCCCGCCAGCGGCCCTGC
Organism: Deltaproteobacteria bacterium; assembly: GCA_031264045.1. Classification (GTDB taxonomy): domain Bacteria; phylum Desulfobacterota; class Desulfarculia; order Adiutricales; family Adiutricaceae; genus JAIRZX01. Next base: position 3,264 of record JAISEQ010000168.1, on the reverse strand, counting down.
CGCCATGGCCACGGTGGAGCCTAGCCCCATGTAGCCCAGGCCTTCGCCCAGTCGTTCGTGGGGGATTATCCTCACCACGAGCGATACCAGAAGCGTCGAGACCAGCCCGAAGCCTGCGCCCATAAGAAGCCTCGCCAGCGTGAAGAAGGCTGCGCCCGGACGGATGAAGAAGAAGACGATTCCGACGGCTATCACGGTCAGGCCCACGCGCGCGGTCAAAAGCGCTCCCGCCCTTACCGCCAGCGGAGCCGAGAGGAGTCTTGACGCTATGGACGTCACGGTGAACGAGCCTATCACGAAACCCGCGAGCGCGCTCGAGAGCCCTTCCGAGGCGAGGAAGGGCGACAGGGTCGAGAACTGCATGTAGAAGGACATGAACGTGAAGAAGTACACTGCAAGGAATGTCACGAAGGCCCCGGTCCACAGCGTGGCCGTGCCCGTGTAGTCCGTGTCGCGGGGAATGGTGTCGAGGTTGTTTCCAGCCATCCTCATGTTCCTGGTGCCCCTTCCGGGGCCTCCCGGCGCGCCTTTACGGTCGGGCGGCAAACGGCCTGACCCTCAGGCGGGTCTGGCCGGATGGGGCAACGCTAGAATTTTAAGCCGCCAGGCCTCCGCTGTCAAAGTCGGCGTCCCGTGGGCGGCGGCGGACCGGGCCGCAGGGGAGCGCGAGGGAGGAGGTGCGGACCCCAGCCGCCATCCCGATCGTATCTGCCGCAAGCGGGGGAAATCATATGATTCGTAAATCGTGTCCGTGATTCTGTCCGGGCTTCTGATCGTCCCTTGACCGGAATTTCAACCCCGTCCGGGCAGGGGTCCCAGTCGCCCAGAAACCAGGAAACGGTGCCCGGTTCGGCGGCAAGCGCCTGCCGTCCCGAGTTTCGACCCGCGCGGGAATGATTAGCCGGAAAATTCGGAAGCTGGACAGGAGCAGGACTTAAAACAAATCGCCCCGTTGGGGCGTTGCCGGACACCGAGGCTCTGGCGCCTCTTGGCAGGCTGCCCTGTCCCGAAGAGCTGCGGCGTACCGTCCCGAGGCTGGATGCGGCCATATCCCAGGGGAGGATGGCGCATTGACCCAAGGCAAGAAGTTGCCCTGAACGCGCTCTGCCCCCGCTCCGCCGATGCGGAGGAACGGACGGGCGGTGTACCGGAAGGCCGAGGGATCGGGCAGGTTTTATGAGGGGGGGCAAGGTCGGATTTCGCGGGACATCAAGCCGTAGCGGCTTTTCGTGGAGTGGGCCGCGACGGTGCTGGACGGAGCTGTGCTGGATCGAGCGGCGTGCCGTGGAGGTGATGACGATGGAAGAGGGACGGTGCCGCAGAAGTTTCTGCCGGTAAGACTGCAGTAAAATTTGGACTGTAACGTTCTTTTGCGGCATCTGCCTCCTTGAGCTCTCGGACTCTGGCGAGATGAGCAGGGCGGATGCGGTGCTGTGCCTGTAAGCTGTTTGGATTCCCATCTCTCGAGATTTCTGATGCGTTATTTTGCCAGGCGCGAGTCTTGCGGCTTTCATGGAAATTTACTACGGAGTAAAGATTCTGTATCTCCATGACACGCTTGTTCAGATGAATACGGTGCTGTTGAAATAGTAGCGACTTAAACATTAATTTTTGCATAATATGATCTTAATGTTTTGATGTATATAGCGTGATGTCATGTGTAAAACGTATTATCAACAGTTCAAGATTTAATTTGATAGCTTTGCGCATTGATAAAATTTTAAATTATAAATATTCAACGATCATATATTTATATTGTCAAGCAAAATAAATTTGCTTCTGTTGTTAATTATAAACCAAAATATGTCAATATTTTGATTTATGCTTTTCCATATATAAAATTAATAATATTTGTATTTTGCTATGGTTAATAACATATTCCTTCATTTGATGGTTTTATCATAACATATTTATCATTTCATATATCGGAAGATATGGCTGACATATTTTATGCATGTTGCATGCGTTTCTCAATTCATGTCCTGGCCGAAAAGACGCCATTTTCATGGAACCTGATTAGATTTTGTGGATGTAATTACGTTTGAGTTCGGGTTTATGAAAACGTTCTGGAGAATTATCTGTAAAACCGACAACATTTTCGTTTGCACGTGAAAAGTGAATCCAACTCGCAACATCTGCAGGCCGTTCAGGCTTACGATACGTATCCTGCGCGGCTGGATGTCTTGGTAGTCCAACAGATAAGTGAATGGATTCGTGGAGTTCCGTCCAGTCGATGATGAGTTTGCGTTCAGCGAAAAGTCGGAGTCCGTCACCCAGAACGATGGTATCGCAACAGAGGACGCCCGTCATCGTCTTCGTCTTCGTCTTCTCAGTCTTATTCCTCTGGTTGCCGTCCTCCGTAATGAAGCGGTAAGCGGTGTCACGGCTTTCCCTGGTCCATCTAACTCTTGAAAGCCGTCGAGCAGGACAGCGCTCTGGCCGTTGAACTGCTCGGACGTGGAATAGTGTTGAGGCATTCGCCGATGCCGGGTCCGATATCCTTACTGCCAAAGAGAACCTCCGCCGGCTAGCCGCCTCTGCCAGGTCCCCGCGCTTAGGCCATGTCTCGTCAAGCTGCCGAGGAGGGTCCTGCCGGGAATTTCCGGTCTTGAGTCGGGCGGGGATGTCGACGGCGGGCATGACGCCGTAACCCTCCCCCGGCGCAGGTCTGCGCAACCGTGTTGACAGGCCCTGAAATTTCCCCCATCTTGACGTGCAAGGAAGCACAACTCCTTCAAAATACATTCCCCGCCGAGGCCCCTGGCTCCCCGGACCTTCTCGCCGGCTCACCGTCCCGGACGCGAGTCAAGCGTCCGGGCCGCACTTCGGCACCTCGGAACGCGGTCCTAGCGTTCGTAGCCCTCCTGGCTCTGGCGCTCACGGCGGGCTACGGCACCCTCGCATGAGGGAATGCCGTCCGGCTTTTCCCGGACAGGGCGGTGATGCACGGGTCGGCACTCGACGCAGGTTGCTTCCCCCAAAGACGGGTTCATAAGCGAGAGTATCCCCGAATGCAAAGCTGTCAGGCTCGATTGGTGCCGCTTCCGCTCCTGCCTGGAGAACGCGTGCCGCATGGAGCCCGTTTTCACCGTCATCGATGATGCGTTCGGAAAAACTCCAAAATATTCTTAAGAGGGGGGAGACCTGCCCGCCTCCACCCGCCACTTGCTCGGCCATCCGGGTTCCGATGCGCCGAACCGCCGGGCCGGGAGCCGCTGCTCGGACCTGACGGCACGGGGGCTGACGCCCGGAGCCATTACGCGG
>JAISEQ010000139.1 GCA_031264045.1 Deltaproteobacteria bacterium | reverse complement strand
TGCATCTGCCGAGGATGTGGCCGAGGTTGAGGCCGAAGCGGCGGGACGCAACGCTTCCGATGCCGACGCCCCCATGACGGGGAGCGCGGCCGCCCCCGTCGGCCTGGCCGAAGGCGGGGCGGGGGCGGTCTGATCCCGACATAGCCCGGCGGGAGGCCGGGCGGTTGCTTTCGCGATGAGCCTTTTTCCCCCTTCCCCGACCGGCACCTGGCCGCCGCCCCCTTTCGGGTGCCCGTCTTCCCGACCGCCAGGAGATCCGCGCAGCCGGGGAGCCGGGGATATCCGGCCCTGCCGCACCCTTTCCGTTTACGGGACCTTTCGCCCGACCGGCCTTGGAAAAGCGCCCTTCAGGAAAAGCCGGCGCCCCGGGTCGGTCCGGGGCCGTTCCGGCGGCACCTGTGCCCGCGGCTCCCGCGGTCCCGGCCTGGGGCCCGCGCGATCCTGCCGAGATCGTCACGGGCCCGCAGTTCTCCAGGACGGACCGCGCGTCCGGCGCGAAATCCTTCGAGTCGACCTTCTCAAGCCCGATTGCCGCCTGCTACCCCCTTCTTGCGGTTATGCTGTTGCAATTAGAATAAGCGGCAGGTTATGATTCCTCCAGCGGAACGGTCACCGGGGCTTTCCGCGCACGGGCCGGCGGCGACAGCCCCGAGCGGCCCTTCCCCCGTCCGGCCCCGGCTGAAGGGTTACGACTCATGCAGGCGGAACGCCCCGCCCCCGCCCGCCGCGCCCTCCTCCTGGCCGCGGCGAGGAGCCTTTTCCTGGAATCCTCCTGGAACCGCAACGGCCAGCAGAACCTCGGCCGCGCCTGGGTCGAGGAGCCCGCCCTGCGGCAGCTCGGCTCCCAGGGCGCAGCCCCTCCCTCCAGGATGCTCAAGCCCTTCAACACCAACCCGCTGGCCTGCGGGCTGGCGCTCGGCGCCTCGCTGGCCCTCGAGCGGGACGCGGCGGAAGGCCGGGCGAGGGACCCTGACGAGCGCGAAGAGATCGTGGCCTCCATGGCCTCCATGGGCGGGGCCGTGGGCGATCAGCTCTTCTGGAACACCTGGCTCCCGTTCACTTCGCTGTGCGGGTTCCTGGCCGTATGGCGCACCGGATCGCCCGCCGCGGCCCTGGTGCTCCCGCTCATGTTCACCCTCCTTGCGGCCCCCGCGAGAGTCCTCGCCTTCTTCCACGGCTTCGCGAAGGGCAAGGACGCCGCGGGCGACAAGGCTGTGGCGGGACTCCTCTCCTTCCGCAGGAGGCTCCACACGCTGACCCTCTTCCTCGCCGGGGCGGCCACGGTCCTGGTCCTGGACGGGGCGCGCTCAGCCCGCGCCGCCCGGGGGACCGGCACCGCTTCAGGCACGGAGGCCTGGCTCTTCGCGGCGGTCTACGCCTTTTCCGCAGCCGGGCTCTCCGCTCTCACCAGAGGCCGCCCCGGGCTCAAGGGGCCGCTTTTCGCGGTACAGCTCGCTGTCCTCTACCTCTTCTTCCTGATGGCGTGCCGTCAAGCCACTTAAGCCTCCGGACTCGGGCGGTCAGGGTCCGGGAGAGGGTCCGGCCGATGCGCCGGCCAAGACGTGAGACGGCCTGGGGACAGGACGGGAGAAATCCTGCGGAAAATTGCTGGAAACGGTCAAAAAACAACCGTCCGCTGCAGTTTTTCCGCATCCCTGACCTCTCGCCTGCCGCTCGCAGCAAATCCCGGAGTTTCCGGAACCTCCATTCGAATTTTGTCGCCGTCCCAAGAAGATTTCCCCGGGATTCCGCTCCTGACCAGGTACCCGGTCCGCCCTCCAAGGACCCTTCCGAACGCGCGGACGGTTCGCCCGAGCCCGGCGGAACTGTCCCGCCTTCCGCCTGCAAGCCTTGATCCCGCTCATTATCAAGGTTCTAGCCCGATGCCCACAAGCGCTCCGCTGCCTTTTTGACTTTCCCGCCCTGTTTTGGTAACTTTCGGATGACATCCTCCACGTGATCCCCCTCCATGGGGAACGGCGGCGGAACGACGGCCCCTTCCGGGGGCCCCGGCCAGAATACCCGACGAGAGCCAGGCCCCGGGCCCTGCCTCCGCCGGAACCTTCCTGCTGAGAGAGTTCGGCGGGGGGGAGCGGTGTCTCCGGACCCCTCCTCTCCCGGACGCTCCCTGAGAGCCCCGGTAGCCCCCTCCCCCGGCGGGACCGGGTGAGGCCCCGGCGCCTGAGGGCGCCGGAACCCGCAGGGCCTTTACAGCCCCGCCGCCCGGCACTACAATACCCCCCCGCCCTCCGGAGCGGAGTTTCCGTCCGGACGGCCACCGCCATCGCCCCGGGCCCCGCAGGGCCCCTTCACCCTCCCGTGCCCCCCTGCCCCGACCGGGGGGCCCCATCAACCCTGGACCCACCCCGCGCGGCGGAAAGCCGCCGGTCGCCCGTGACCGCAGAACCCGGGCGTACCGGCGGCCCAGCAGCGGCGAGCTGCCCACCCCCGCGCGGCCGCGAGGGGCCGTAAACCCCGGCCCCACAGACCCGCACCAGCCGGAAAACCTCCGGCTGCAGTGGAGGCCATATGCCATCTGCGGACAGGGCCGGCGCCGCGAGGGCGCGCAGGCCCCCCTTGAACGAGGGGCCATTCCGCCGCCCCGGCCAGGGCCCCGAGGCCGCTGGCCCTTCAGACGGACCGCCAGACGGGGAAGCTCCCGACGGGCCGGGTCCGGCGTCCGCCGCCCCGGACGCCTCGGACGGCGGGAGGGCCTTCGGATCCGGGAACGCTTCCGGCGGCGCCGGCTGCCCGGGAAGCCCGGACGGCTCCGACGGACCGAACGGTTCCGGCGGTCCCAACGGCAAGGCCAGGCCCTTCATAAAGGAGCAGTCCCTCATCCGCAACCGCCTGGGGCTCCATTCCAGGGCGGCGGCCAGGCTCTCCCAGGCGCTGGAGCCCTTCGACTGCGAGATCTACCTGGAGAAGGGCGAGCACCGGGCGGACGCCAAGAACATACTCGATCTCATCAGCCTGTGCTGCCCCTCCAACACCAGGGTCACCCTGGTCGCGAGAGGACCCGAGGCGGGAGTCGCCATTGAGGCCGCGAAGGAGATGATCCACAACCGCTTCGGCGAGGACGAGTGAGCCGGAAGTGCTCCTTCCCCCGCCCTTCGTGCCTCCGGGGAACGTCTTTCGGGGCATAGGAATCGGATCGGCCGTGGTCGTGGGGGAGTCCTACGTGCCGGAGGTGCTCAGGGCCGACAGGAGGACCGTGCCCGACAGGGTCGCGGCCGAGGCCGAGGCACAGAGGTTCCTGGAGGCCAAGGCCAGGCTGGAGGCGGACTTCAGGACGGCCAGGGACGGGCTTCCCCCCGGCGTGGACCCCATGGACCGGGAAATCTTCGACGTCTACCTGCTGGTCCTGAAGGAGCCGGGTCTTCTCAAGAACATCCTGGATCTCATAATAGACGGCCGGCTGAACGCGGAGGCCGCCGCCGCGGACGCCTTCGAGCGCTACAAGTCCAAGGCCAGGACGCGGCTGGAGCCCGGCGCCTCCTATCTCAAGGACCGCGCCGACGACGTGGACGAGATCCTGGACGCGCTCATAGCCGCGCTGACAGGCCGCGAGCGCTTCCCCAAGGCAGGGCTTCCCGCCCGGACCGTGGTGGTGGTGAGAAACCTCACCCCCGCGGAGCTGGCGGCGCTCTCCAGCCAGAAGCTCGCGGCCATCGTCACCGAGAACGGGAGCGCCACCTCCCACACCGCCCTCCTGGCCCAGGCGCTGGAGATCCCAGCGGTCATGGGGGTTTCCGGCATCGTCACCCGCGCGTCTTCGGGCGCTAAGATCGTCGTGGACGCGGCCGAGGGCCACGTCATACTGGACCCGGACCGGGACGCCGTGGGATTCTACGAGACCCGCTCTGCGTCCCTGGCCGCCCGCCAGCGGGAAATCGTGCGTATGGCCCACCTCCCAGCCATCACCCTGGACGGGGCGGCCGTGGAGGTCTGCGGAAACCTCCAGCTGGTGGACGAGATACCCGCCATCATGAGCTACGGCGGGGACGGGGTGGGACTCTACCGCACGGAGATGGCCTACCTCTCCAGAAGGACGCTCCCCTGCGAGGAGGACCTCTTCGGGAGCTACCGGAGGGTTGCGGAGGCGGCCGCGCCCCGGCCCGTCACAATCCGCACCCTAGACCTGGGCGCGGATAAGATACCCAGATCGCTCGAGAGCGCGTTCTCCTCCGAAAACCAGGCGCTGGGGCTCCGCGCCATACGCTTCTGCCTGAAGCACCCCGAGGTCTTCCGGACGCAGCTGAGGGCCATACTCAGGGCTTCGGTGTTCGGGAACCTCCGCATCATGATCCCCATGGTCTCGACCATAGAGGAGATAGACGCCGCCCGCGCCATGCTCGGGGAGGTGGAGGCGGAGCTCCTGCGCGAGGGCCGCGAGGTGGCCCGCGACATCCCCGTCGGGGTCATGGTGGAGGTGCCCGCGGCGGTCTTCCTGGCCCGCGAGCTCGCGGGCCGCTGCGACTTCTTCTCGATAGGCACGAACGATCTCATCCAGTACAGCATAGCCCTTGACCGCACCAATCCCGAGGTCGCGGACCTCTACCAGCCCCTCCACCCCGCCATCCTCCGCATGATCAAGACCGTGCTGGACGCCGGCCGCAAGACCGGCACCCCCGTCTCCGTGTGCGGAGGCATGGCCGCGGACCCGCTTTCCTCCGCGCTCCTGGTGGGCATGGGGGCCAGGATGCTCAGCATGCCCTACTTCGACATCCCCAGGATCAAAAGGCTCATCAGGATGTCGTTTCTCTCGGATCTGAAGAAGATAGCGGCCGAGGCCCTCGCCGCCTCCACCAGCGCGGAGGCCGACATGGCCGTCCGAACCTGGCTCACCAGAAAGCACCCGGAGGTCATGGCGGCATGACCGCCTGAACCGACCGCACTGAGCCTGGTAACGGCGCGGCACCGGCACCCGGCCACAGACCAGATGCGGGCGATTGGCAGGACGGTGAAGTCTGGCTTTCCCGTCAAAATGATTCCGCTGCGAAAACTCATCCCTCCTCTAATGAGAGGATGAACTCTCTTCGTCCTCGGCATCGAAAGCACCTGTATTTAAGCAAAATTATCGTCATTTCGTGCAACCCTTGCCTAAGCACTTTGGCCTCTGAAAGGTCAAGTGAGCGGTTTTCGCAGTGGAATCAAAAATCAGCTCGGAACACTCACAGTTCGGCTTATCCGGCCGAGCCGGGCAGACCGGCATTGTTTAGAGGAGAAAACAGGGGACGCCGGCGTTGGTTAGCAAAAATGTTGAATTGCAGATGAGCAGCGGAAACTGCGAATTAGGAAACCGGATGTTTCAGTGAAACCGGAGAAATCGGAAAATCGTGAAATACAAGGAGAAATTTGTCAACAAATTGATTCCACTCCGAAAACTCATCCCTCCCCAAATGAGAGGATGAACTCTATACGTCCTCGGCATCGAAAGTACCTGTATTTAAGCCAAATCCTCGGCATTTCGTGCAACCTTTGCCTAAGCACTTTAGCCTCTGAAGGGTCAAGTGAGGGGTTTTCGCAGTGGAATCAACAAATTCCGGGAAAAGCGATTGCAGGAACCGTGGTTTCCAGAGAATCTGAAGCGTACCTATGATCATATTCCTGGTTTCAAGTCTTTTCTGAGCTTCAGGAGAATCAAGAAAATCAAGAGAATCAGCAGAGGATATAATTCGTAATATCCGGATAATCATGAGGATTTAGGGGATCATGGGATTCCGCCGAATCAGCAAACTCAACTGCCAGAAGAATCTCAGCGAAAGAAGAAAGCTGAATTCTAAAAAGCGAGAGTAACAGACACATCCGTTTAGGTAGTGAGCGCACGATCGGAAAAATTGCGATTCCCGCGAATGTGACGGCAAAACAACGGAAAAACGAAACGCATATGTCCGCAAAAATTCGGAAATCTTGAAAATTCTGAAACAGTATGGACAACAATTCGTGAAACCGCCATGTCAGAAGACAGCGAGGCACAGATTTCTTCCGGGGTGCTGAAGCTTCAAAGCATGATTCCACTGCGGAAACTCCCCTCCTCAAATGAAAGGGTGAACTCTATATGTCCTCGGCATCGAAAGCACCTGTATTTAAGCCAAATCTTCGTCATTTCGTGCAACCCTTGCCTAAGCACTTTGCCTCTGAAAGGTTAAGTGAGAGGTTTTCGCAGTGAAATCAAAGTATCGTCCAGCAAGCACTTCATGAAGAATCTGAATAAAACGAAGTCCCCCGCCAGTCCGTAAATTACGATACGCGATAAAGACCGCCAGAACCCGCGAAAGCAACAGCCTGGACATCATGAACCAAATGTACTTCAATTACCCCTATGAACAGATCTGCGGAACACGCGCGCCTGGACGTCATCAAAGGATATCGCCCGGCTGACCGACAAGCCTCTGTTCCCCGACAACGGCGAACAGGCTTCCCCGCGAAAGAATCCCCAGACGCGCGGCCGATTGCGAAGACTTGGACAGGCAGGAAATCCTCACGTTCCGGAGTGACGTTTGACATGGCCTTATCAACATAAAAGCTGCATCATTATAACAATTACATACACCTTGCTATACAAACATACCAGTGCTCGGCAATTGAAAGGGGTTCCGTCAATCATGCTCCGGCATGGCGCCATGCACCGGCATCGCGAGCCCCGACCAGGCCATGGCGCATGACATATGCCTTCCGGCGCACTCCGCGCCCGAGCGCCCGAAGGATGATCGCCCGGCCATCTGTGGACCTCGCGGCCGCACGGTTCCCGCACATCCGGTGAATGCCAGGATCGCGTAAGCGCGATCGCGGCAGCTTCGTACTAATCGCCAACGCGGTCCCGGCATATCGTATCGGGACCGGAAAACACGGGCAAAAACGGTCCAGCTGGAGGGTCTCAACGCCCACAACCATCCCTTCTTGCCCCGGAAACCCGCGCCGACAGTGGATTTCTAAATAATCTCCACACAAACTCCATTTCGGCTTGACATGCCCGAAAAGAGATGTAAAATACTCAACGGTGGAAACGCACCCTCATCACAATGCTCTTCAGCCTTGGAGAGAGACCCGCCGGCGACCGCAAGGGACCCCGAAAAGCCCCTGATCCGTCCGGCGGCATCGCATTTTCCAGCCCGTTCGACCAGTAGCGGGCTACATCGAGGCGACCCCGCATGCCCCTATGGTCCTGCGGGGCAAGGGCGCGTGCCCGGAACTCCTCCTCGAACGGAGCTCCCGGACGCGGCAAGGCTGATTTTTTCCTATTTCCTCCCGCTTCCGTCGGCCCCCGATGCTCCGGAGGCCTCCCGGCGGGCACGACCTTCAAGCTCGACTTCCGCAGCCTCAACCCGGAGGACCCCGAGCCCTCCCCGGAGGCACCGGCGCCCCCCCAGTCGCAAGGGGCCCATTACCGTCTTTTGGGCAATTATCCCACCGATATCGGCAACCTGTTGCACGAGACGCCCATCAGTTAATCCAAAAATAACGCCCCCAGGGCCGCCCCCCCGAAACGGTCGCCTTTCCGCTTCGGGGCCTCCAGACCCGGACGGGATCCGGGCCCGCGAGGGGCCGGGGGGACTAAATCAGGAGAAACGATGCCCGTTCTTCCAATCAAGTCAATCTCCACCCGCATTTCAGCGATTCTTGTCGCGGCCCTCATAGCAGCCCCCATGGTCCTGGCAGGCTGCCAGATGTCCAGAAGCTCCGCACTCAGGAGGACCCCCTCCACCTCCGCCGCCTTCAGGCGCCTCCCCCTGCCCTCCACCGCCCCAGACGTGACCCGCACCTCCGTTACCCAGAGCCGCGTCCACAACATCATGAAGACAGCGTTCTCCCAGGTGGGCAACCCCTACCGCTACGGGGGAAACTCCCCTGAGACCGGCTTCGACTGCTCCGGCTTCGTGGGATGGGTCTACAAGCAGTTCGGGGTGGACCTTCCCCGCTCCTCCCGCGACATGATGGCCGCGGGCACGCCCATCTCCCGCTCAGAGCTGAGGCCCGGGGACCTGGTCTTCTTCAACTACGGCTACAGCCACGTCGGGATCTACACCGGCGACGACAAGTACATCCACAGCCCCTCCACCGGCAAGAGAATCCAGGAATCGGACCTCAACGGCAGGGGCCGGGGCGACCACTTCGTCGGGGCCAGGCGCGTGATCGACAACAGGGGCGTCTCGGCCATCTCCGACAGGCTCAAGACCGAGTGGGTCCAGACCTCCCGCCACGCGACGGCTGCCGCCATGGCCGACTCCGCCGCCCGCCGCCACACTGGGGCCGCCGCCTACCGCGGCCAGACCCGCAGGGGCTCCTCCTCCAGGATGGCCTCCTCCCGGAGGAACGTGCGCGGGACCAGGACAGCGGTCGCCAAGAGCAACAAGTCTCACAAGGTCGTGTCCGGCGACACCCTGGTTGCCATTGCCAGGCGCAACGGCGTGACCGCGACCGATCTGGCCGCCTACAACGGCATTTCCAACCGCAACCGCATAAAGCCGGGCCAGGCCATCAAGATCCCGCCCAAGGCCAAGTCCTCCCGCACCTCCAAAGCAACCTCCAGGACTTCCGCCAGGGGCAAGACCTCCGGCGGCAAGGCCAAGTCAGGCGTCAGGTCCGGAAAAGCCAGGCCCAAGACCGGCGTCAGGTCCGGAAAAGCCAGGTCCAAGGCCGGCGTCAGATCCGGGAAGTCCAAGACAAGAACCGGGACCTCGGCCGTTAAGAAGCCCAAGAACAGGTAATTCCCAGAAACGCGGCCCCCCGCCCGGCGCCTCCCCGCCGGGCTGGGCCTGTGCGGCCCCCGGTGCGGGCCGCGGCCCGGGTCCCGAGTGCGCTGCCTTTCTCCCCGAGCGCACCGGGACCGTTGGGCGACAGCCGGAAAGGATGCAGTCGGCCTGACGCGATCCGAATCCGGGGAACAGGATACGCTAGGACACGGTCGGGGACGGTTGCCCGCACAGGGCACCATCTCCCGCCAAAGCCTCTGAAAGAAGCCGTCGGGCCTCCGGACTGGAGGTCCCGGCGGTTTTCTTGTCGAACCCTTAATCGGACGGAGCGAGAGAGAAAGGGCTTAAAGCTTGTCTCAGGGGCCCTCCGGGAAGGCCCCGACAAATGGCGGCAAGCGCCGTCTGCCCCGGGGGAGATGGGCTCAACACCCCGGTCGAGGGACAGTCTTCTTCAGAACTGCGGCATCATGCCTTCGTCTGAGGGGGATTCATGGACACCGAGAAGCGCCCGGACAGGAACCCGGCCTCGGCAAGCTCCGGTTGAAGCCCGACTCCCCGAACCTTCTGCAAGGCATTTATTGCAGCAATGAACTTTATTTAATCATAACCAACATAAATATTCATAACTTATCAATATTGACTGTTTATAACCAATTTAATATTGATAACACTGCTGTTCATTCCATTGTTTCCATACTTTATTCATATTTTCTATACTTTATCTAATTTTCTATATTTTATATATATTTTTTATATCTTGTGCTCTAACTACCTTATATTTACTTATTCTTCGTTTATCATTCACTTCGCTTTTCATACACTTTTTGTAACGGTTTTCATACACTTTTTGTAACGGTTAACAGGGAGGCACACCTGCTTCACCACCTTGCAGCTTGCCTTCCACTTTCTCTTTGACTGGCGTGCTCCCTTCCTCTGTTTTCTGGCCTCCCATTTACCTGATCTGCTAGCCCGTGAACGGATGCCACATTTTTATGATTATCACAGACATCTTTATTCTATCCTGTCACTGTTAGCAAACCATCCTGTCACTGTTAGCAAACCATTAAAGATGATCGACTTATTCGATCTTTATTGTTCCTTATTATTTCTTGATTTATCCTGATTTTTTTAACCTTTTGAATATTTCATCCTGATCGCTAAGTTAAGTTAACTTTTGCAAACTAACACCATATATTATTGCAAACTAATACTATATATTATAATAAAAATTTAATCTCTTCAACTTCCCACGAGATTATGATGGACAATAACCGACATATAGTAATCATGGCAGGCCCCAACGGTGCGGGTAAATCGACAAGCGCCCCCTTCCTGTTGCGCGACTGTCTGGCAGTGGACGAATACATCAATGCCGATGTCATTGCAAAGGGGCTTTCGTTCTTTCACCCCGAATCGGCAGCGCTGGAAGCCGGCCGTGTCATTCTCGGCAGAATCAGACAGCTTGTCCAAAAAAAGGTCGATTTCGCATTTGAGACCACCTTGGCCTCCCGCGCTTTCGCGCCCTGGCTGAAACGCCTGAGCGAAAGCGGTTATGACAGCCATCTTGTATTTCTGGCACTTTCAGACGCGGAGACGGCCATAGCCAGGGTGGCATCCAGGGTCAGAATGGGCGGTCACCATGTTCCTGCCGAAGTTATTCGAAGGCGTTATGATGCCGGCATAAGGAATTTTTTCCAATTATATATGCCGATTGTCACAACCTGGAAAGTTTTTGACAATTCTCAGCCCGGACTCCCAGTCCTATTCGCCGATGGCGGTACTGATATACCGTTAAATATTCGAAATAATATCCTTTATGAGAAATTATTGAAAGGATATGACATTGCCTGTCAGAAAACACGTTAACATAAACGAAACGATTCGCAATAACGATCTTATCACCGAAGCGATTCGCCGGGGAGCTCGCGAAGCCATGAGACGTCACATCCAGGCAGGCGTCCCCATGGTTTCCTGTGAAGAAGGCAAAGTGGTCGAGATCACCCCGGAAGAACTGGCCAGGATTCTCGAATCCGATACTCCTGATGATTCCTGACAGGAGCTTTCGTCTTATTGCCTCAACCTTGTCGAACTACCTGGCTTTAAACGGGCGATCTGACGTTAAGCATCGCTGAACCCGAAATTCCGCAGGCTTTATGTGTGGTTGCATGTCAGATAAAGATGAGTAATAATGATCTGACCCAGACTTTCATCCAAACGACACTGAAAAGATTCGCCCTTCCTAACATTGGCCGTTTCAGCAATATTTATATTGTTGCCGTTGCTATTCACGGCCAAACTAATATCAAAATGTCATTCTGAAAATTCGTCCATTCCGAATATCAGGCCCACGAATATACGTGAGGAACAGAAAATTTCTAAATTGCGATAATTACATTTCTGCTAAAAATTGTTACCAAATTATAAGATTATGAGACTGGAAATCACTTTGAAGTGTAACATCTATAGCATATCCCTTGTTAACGAGCCTTATGAATCCGTACAGGTCAAAAGTTTGAAAAGATCGTTTCCAGGTGCAGGCACAGCAAAATCAGAAAAAATAGGGATCCGGAGAAAGCCGGGACTGACATGCTCCCGCATCTGAAAACGCAGGAGCATGTCATCCAAGGCCCGGCCCGGCCGGATTAGAGCCGACCATCCAGCCTCGGGGAAAGCTCATCCCCCGGCGAGTCTCCTGCCTGCGGCGCGGGCCTTCGCGAGGTCCCCGGGGAAGACCTCATCCCTCACCCTGCGCTTGTGCTCCTCGCTGAACATTGGCGCGTGGTACATTGAGTAGTCCTCGAACTGCAGGGTGTCGCAGACGGCTATCTGCTCAACGAAGTCCCCGTTCAGGCGTCCCAGGAAACCAGCGTGCAACCTGAAGAGCGCGTCGTAGCCCATCTTTGGGATGGCCTCCGATGGCACGTTCATGGTGTAGACTACGACGCTCGACGGCCCCTTCTTCATGACCGAGGGGTTATCCGCGTCGTAGTTCAGATTGGAGAATATGTAGCGCTCCCAGAAGGCCCTCAGGCAGGCCGTCACGTCGCCCAGGTAGATGGGGGACCCCATGACGATGCCGGCCGCGCCCTTGAGGGCGTCCAGGAGCGGGCTCAACCCGTCCTTAAAGGCGCAAGCGCCCCTAAGGAAGCTCTCCCTGCGCTTGCAGGCGAAGCAGCTGGCGCAACCCTTGAAATTCATGTCCCAAAGGCGGTAGAGGGATGTCTCCGCTCCCGCCTCGGCGGCGCCTTCCAGGGCCTCGCCAACCGCCCTCGCGGTGTTCCAGCCCTTTCTGGGGCCGCCGTCGATACCGATAACGCGCAACTTCTCTTCTGGCATGACGCCTCCCGTATCACGTCCGAACGCGCGGGCATCGCCCCCGCGGGAAAGCCCGCAGGCAAGCCGCCTGCGGGAACATGGCCCCCTTCCCGGCTGAAGGGGGAGGAAATCCGTGCCGCCGAGCCGCCTGGCAGTCCGCCCGGGAAAACTGACTCCGTCGGCCTCCCTCCGCCGGGGGGCGAACCTGGACAGTCCGCTCAGGGGCGTACGGGCGAACGCGGCGGGGATGAAGCTGGACGGTCAGAACCGCAGGAAGGCCGGAACCGTGCGGAAAAGCATCTGATGGCCCTTGAGGGTCCGTCCTGCCCCCCCCCGTGTCGGCCTGCCCCGTCCGTCCTGCCCCTCGCGTCGGTCTGCCCCGTCCGTCCTGCCCCTCGCATCGGTCTGCCCCGTCCGTCCTGCCCCTCGTCCGTCTTGCTCCCCGGATCAGTCTTCCCTTCCGGAACAGTCCCGCCCGTCAGATCCGCCGCTCCGTGAACCACGGCCCCAGGGAGATCCGAACAGGCCCTCACGCGTCATGAGCCCCGTCGGGCTCCCTTGCATGAGCGCCGTCCAGTGAGGAGAGCCTGTCCTGGACGTCGGCAAGCGGGAGGGTCAGGGTGAAGATGGTCTGCTGGCCGGGCACGGACCTGACCGAGATGTTGCCGGCTCCCTTCTTCAGGATGGCCCAGGACGTGGCGAGCCCCAGCCCGGTGCCGTTGGCCTTGGTCGTGTAGAAGGGCTCGAAGATGTGCTTCACGTGCTCGGCGGAGATGCCGCGCCCGTAGTCGCGGATGGTGAGCCTCGCGCAACCGTCGCTGGCCTCGGCGCGGGCGATCTCGACCTCGATCTTCACGCCCCGGGCAGGGTCCGCCGCCTCTATGGCGTTCTGGAGGAGGTTCCAGACGACCTGGGTAAGCTGGCCGCGGTCGAACCACACCGGAGGAACGTCCTCGCGGGATATCTCTATCGAGGCCTCGTCCCTCTTCCAGCCCCTAAGAAGCTCTATCTGGCTCCCTCCGAGCTCGTAGAGGTCCCCGGACTGGGGGGCGCCGGCGGAAGGGCGGGCGAAGGCCAGGAAGTCGTTCACGAGCAGGTTCAGGCGGTCCATCTCCCTTCCTATGATGCGCATGAGCCGCTCCCCGTCCTCGGGGGCCAGTACCGTCCCCCCGCCCAGCATCATGTGCCAGGCGCCCTTCATCGAGGCCAGGGGTGTGCGGATCTCGTGGGCGAGGCCCGCCGCGAGCTCGCCTATGGCGGCCAGGTGCTCGCTCCGTCTCAGTTCCTCCTCCATCTGGTTTATGGCGGTCAAATCCTTGAAGACCAGAAGCCCCCCCCACGGCTCATTGTCCTCGTCCACCAGGGCCAGCATGTTCAGCTCAAGCATGAGCTCCTCGCGGTCGACGGGGCGGACGTGCATGAAGCGGAAGCCCCCGGTCCCGTCCCTCGCGTGGGGGAGCCTCAGGGGAATCTCCCCGTAGCCGTCAAGCTCGGGGAAGAAGAAGCGCCAGTGACGAGCTATCACCTCGCCTGCGGACACCCGGAGGATCTCCCTTGCGGCCTGGTTTATGGAGAGGACGCGGTTCTGGTTGTCCACGGTGATGAGCCCCGAGTCTATGGAATGGATTATGTTGTCGTTCAGCTCCCTTACGCGGTCCAGGGTGCTCTGGCTGGAGACCAGCGCCTGGCTCGAGACCTCCAGCTGGGAGGACAGGTGCCCTCCCAGTATGGCCACCATGTAGGAGGCCCCGGTGTTGGTGAGTATGATGACCGCGAGCTCTGTGGAAGTTATGTGCTCCCCCAGGGGCGGGAGACCGGGCAGGTAGCCGTAGTAGTGCATGTCCACGATGCCCGCCCAGGCCCCCGTGGCCAGGGTGGCCGCTATGAAGGACACCTTCAGGCCGCCAAGGAAGGCGCTGTTCACCACCGTGATGATGAAGAGGATGACCAGCGAGCTCTCGCTCCCCCCCGTGAGGGCAATGAGGACCGAGGCTATGAGGATGTCCGAGAGCACCTGCAGGGTAATCTGCCCCGGAGGGCCCATGAGCCGGGGCCATACCAGGTAGTGGGTGACGGCCAGGGAGAAGCTCGCGAAGATGGCGGCCGAGGTGGCCGCCGCGACGGCTCCCGCGAAAGCGGGCGCCCTCCCGTCCAGGTGCAGGATGACGACGATCCCGGTCACGAAGATGCTGGTGCCGAGCCGGAACACGAAAAGCCACTTCTGGCGGCTCTTCTCTATTTTCCTGGGGAACCACTGCATGTTCAGCCTGCGCGGGGGAAGCGGGAGGAGCGGGGGACGCGGGCGGGAGGGCGGGCTCCGGGGTAGGACGCTGGCGTAATGCCGTCCGTCCGGCGCGGGGGACGCGCCCGGTCGTGAGCAAGGCATGCCGGAAGCCCGGGGCGGGGGCCGCCCCGGAAGGACGGAGGCACGGAGGCCGGGAGGGGAGACGAAACCGGATCCCAGGGGGGGACGCAGCACACCCCGGGCGGGGCCCGCCCGCATCGTTTCCGGGAGGCCGGATCGGGGCATGTCTGACGGAAACGGCCCGTTGCGGGACGAGCGGGAGATCCCGTCCCCCGGGAGGAGGGTGGCGGGGGAGACAGGCTCCCGGCATCGAGGCATCGCCGCCTTCTCGGGCGGCCCGGGCCCGGCACCGGGCCCGCAGGAGGCGCGGGCGCCGGTCAGGCCGGAAGGGACGGGGCGGGGGACGGCGGCTCTCAGCTCATGCCGGCGCCCATGCCGAAGATGGGGAGGTACATTGCGATGATGAGGGTTCCGACGGTGCCGCCGAGGAAGACTATCATGAGGGGCTCAATCATGGTCATGACGGTCTCGACGGCGGCGTCAACCTCGTCGTCGAAGAAGTCGGCGATCTTCAGGAGCATGGCGTCCAGCGCACCTGCCTCCTCGCCGACGGCTATCATGGAGGTGACCATGTTGGGAAAGACCTGGGACTCGATGAGCGGGTCCACGAGCGGCCGACCCTCGGCGATGGCGGCCCGCGAGTCGTTCAGGGCCTCCTCCACCACCTTGTTGCCGGCGGTGCCGGCCACTATCTCCAGGCTGGTTATGATGGGCACGCCCGCCTGAAGCATGGTGGCGAGAGTCCGGGTGAACTTGGAGACCGCGACCTTGCGCACGAGATCCCCGAAAATGGGGACAACCAGGGAGTACTTGTCGAAGAGGTAAGCGCCCGAGTCCGTCTTCAGGAACTTTCTCAGGGCGATGACGCCGGCTATTACGATGGGGATGATGATGTACCACTGGCCGGTGATGACGTTGGAAGCGTCGATGACGAGCTGCGTCAGCGCCGGGAGCTCCCTCCCCATGCCCTCGAACATCTCCTGGAAGGTCGGGATGACGAAGATCATGATGACGAGCATGACGACCACGCCCACGAAGATGACGATGACCGGGTAGGCCATGGCGCCCTTGACCTTCCTCTTGAGCTTCTCGGCCTTCTCGATGTACTCCGCGAGGCGCTTGAGGATGGTGT
>JAISEQ010000104.1 GCA_031264045.1 Deltaproteobacteria bacterium | reverse complement strand
GCCTGGGCCTTCCGTACACACGTTCGCGGTTGCCGTTCCGGATCCTCTCCGGGATTCCGGAACCCCGGCCCTCTCCCCTTCCATGTCCCGGACCGCCTGACCGGTCCGGGGCCGCTGCCCCTGGCCCGGTTCGGCCCCGCGTCCCCCGGACATGGACCTGCCTTCGGCAGGCGGCGGCTGACCCCTGCGGTCTCCCCTGAAGCCGCGAAGCGGCGTCCGGGCTTGTCACGGGGTCCGGAGCGCAATATAATGCCCCTTCTCCTTTTCCGGGCGGGCGCCATGCCCCTGGAGGCCTGGCAGGCGGCCCGTCGTCCTGGCCGCGCCGGTACCGCCCGCCCGTTCCCCGGGAAGCTCCCCGCTTCCCCCCGTCCCCAAGGCGGACGGGCCCCGTCCCTGCTCCGCGGGCTGCCTTCCGCCTCCGGGACTCCGGGACTGCCGTCTGTCCGATCCTTCCGGCAGGCCGTCCTGCCGGTCCGCAAGGCGGCCAGCCGCCGCCTGCTCCTTTTGCCTGCGGCCCGGGAAGGTATCCCCGCCGCCAGAAAGGTCCACGATGCTCTCCGACTTCAAGCCCGCCGTCAAAGAATTCAACGACCGTCTCACCGTGCTCCGGGGGTATCTTTGACCTCGACTCACTGAACGCCAGGCTGGGGGAGCTAAACGACAGGATGCTGGCCCCTGGCTTCTGGGACGATCCCAAGGGGGCCCAGGCCTCCGCCCAGGAGCGCACCGGCCTGGAGGAGCGCCTCGAACTCTGGAAGAAGCTGGAGGACTCCGCGTCCGAGCTCACGCTTCTTCTCGAGCTCGCCCTGGACGAGTCCGACGAGACCCAGTGCGACGACATCCAGAACCGCTTGGACTCCTTCGCGGACGAGCTTGCCCTCTACGAGGCCAGGAGGACCCTCTCCGGGCCCATGGACCGCAACAGCGCCATCGTGGACATCCATGCCGGGGCCGGGGGCACGGAGTCCCAGGACTGGGCCGAGATGCTCCTGCGCATGTACCTCCGCTATGCCGACCGCCGGGGGTTCGCGGCCCAGCTCGTGGACCGCCTGGACGGCGAGGAGGCGGGCCTGAAGTCCGTCACCTTCACGGTGGGCGGGCCCTTCGCCTACGGCCTCCTCCAGACCGAGGCGGGCATCCACCGCCTGGTGAGGATCTCCCCCTTCGACTCCCAGAGCCGCCGCCACACCTCGTTCGCCTCGGTTTTCGTCACCCCCGAGGTGGCGGACGACATCGTGGTGGAGGTAAACGATAAGGACATCCGGGTGGACACCTACCGCGCCAGCGGGGCCGGGGGCCAGCACGTGAACAAGACCAGCTCCGCGGTCAGGCTCACGCACATCCCCACGGGCATCGTGGTCCAGTGCCAGGACGAGAAGAGCCAGCACCGCAACAGGGATCTGGCCATGAAGGTCCTGAAGGCCCGCCTCTACAAGCTGGAGCAGGACAAGAGGGCCAAGGAGATCAAGGAGGCCCACGACAACAAGAAGGACATCGCCTGGGGAAGCCAGATCCGCTCCTACACGCTCCAGCCCTACCGCCTTATAAAGGACCACCGCACGGGCTTCGAGTCCGGGAACGTGGACGCGGTCCTGGACGGGAACCTGGACGGCTTCATCAAGGCCGCCCTCCTCTGGAAGGCTGAGGTCTAGAGCGGGCGGGGCGGGGGACATCCGGCACGGGACCCCCCGCCCCCCTTCATCCGCCTTCCGACCTCCCGCCACGGGAGAACACGGGCCTCCTGGCGCCTCGCCCCGGCGACGTCTCATTCCCGACCGCGACCGCCCTTCACGGCCGGCGGATCCGCCGTCCGCTCCTCCTCCGTCCGTCCCGCGACACCGGGCCGGAGCCCCGGCGGCGGACGGGGCTTTTCCGGGCATCCAAATTGCATGACGTGGAGCTGGAACCGGAAACTCCTTCCGGGGCCGCCGAATCCTCTGGGAGAGTCTCATGAAGTCCTGGCTGCCTTTCCTGGTGTCCGAGCTCTCCGCGGGGGGCGAGCCCGTCCTGGCCCAGACGCTCAGCGGCAGGGACGTGAGGGCCGCCGTCCTGGACGGCTCCGGCACCGTGCTCGCCGGCGACTGGAGGGGAACCGGGATATTCAGGGGGGCCAAGAGGTTCATAGGCGAGATGCTCCCCGGCGAGCCGCTGGTGGCCGTGGCCGGGGACGGCAGGAGATTCCTGCTGGAGAAACAGGCGGGCCCCAAGGCGCTGGCCTTCTGGAAGGACGCCCTCGAGGGACAGGAGGAGGCCTGGGCGGCCTGGCTCCTGACCGTCGCGGCTTCCACCGGCGACGGGGATCTGAGGGTGGCCCGCCACGTTCTCGCCGCGAGGGGCCCCTGGATACCGCCCAGCGTCCCGGAAGGCGAGGGGGACTGGAGCCTGCTCCCCCTGAACGCCGGGCTGGGCAGGCTCTTCGTCTTCGGCGATGACGATCTGGCCTTCGAGGCCGCCGCGCTCGGCGGCAGGATAGGCCTCAAGGTGACGCTGGTCACGGTGAAACCGCGCCAGGCGGAGGCCGAGGGCTTCCAGAGCGTGGGGGCATTCAACGTCATAAGCTTCCCGGACTGGGGGAGCCTGGATCCGGAGTCCTTCTCCATGCTGGGGCTGAGGACCGGGGTGATGATCCTCGTCACCTCCCCCGACAACGCGCCCTTCATGCCCGAGATATCCAAGGTCGAGAGCGGTTGGCTCGGCTTGGCCGGGGCCGCCGCCAGAGGCGAGGAGCCTGGTCTCTTCCCGGCGGCCGTTACGCCGGCCCAGAGGGCGTTGGGGCTCATCACCGAGATGCTGGGAGGCTAGGGGCGGTTCCCGTGCGCGGGAGGGGGGCCAGAGCGCACGGCCACTTGCGGTGCGGCCGGGGCCGGTTCTGCTGCCCTGCCCCGTCGGCCCTCCCGGTTTCGGACGGCGTTCTTCCCCTCGCCGGCCGACGTTTCCTCTCAGACGGAGCCCGGTCCAGAGCCCGCTTTCCCTCCTGGCTGGCGCTGCGGAATGTTGACCTCCCGACCGGAACCCACGGCTCATGGCACCGGACCGCGCCTCCGCCGGCGTTTTTTCAAGGATCCCTACCGGCCATGGCACTTCTGCCGGCAGTGTCTTGGAGGTTGTGTGTCGGCAGTGTTTTGGAGGTCATGCCCGATTTTTCCGCCTGGACATTCCTTCCCGATTTGTGCCTGTAGTATGAAAGGTTTTCCGGGGCCTCGCCGCGGGAGTTGCCGCGGCATGCTGCGGGTCCGCCTGAACGCCCCTTTCATGGGCCGGGGTGCCGGAAGAACCCGGCATGAAGGTGTAGTATGAAAGGTTTTCC
>JAISEQ010000094.1 GCA_031264045.1 Deltaproteobacteria bacterium | reverse complement strand
GACGTGAACGCCGCGCTGAACATCCGTGCCGGGGGACTCCGTTTGCCGGGGATCGCCCGCGAAAAGAACCGCAGGACATGCGGGGTTAGCCCGGACGCTGATCTGGCGGGCCTGAGACGCCTTGAACGGGAAGCCCCTGGGCTTTAGCCCGGGGTATGTCACAGTTCCCTAACCCTTCCTTCAAGCCGCCCGCCGTGCCGCCTCCCCTCCTGAACCGGCCCGGGCCCCACAGGAGTCCCGCATGTTCCTCCCCAAAAGCAAAGCCGCAAAAGCCCTGGGCGCGTTTGCCGTCCTCTCCGCGGTGACCCTGCTGGCAGTGGCCGCCGGCTACCCGCGCGGCAAGGACGAGGCCGAACGGGCCGGAAGGGCCGTCATGGACAGGCTCGCGGGCGGCCCGGGCAGCTGGAAGTGCGAGACCGTCACCTACGACGGCACCGAGGACAGGCTGATCTTCGGCGGCTTCCAGAAATCCGTCGGCATCGAAGATCTGATAAACGAGAGCTTTCTTTTCAGGCAGCCGGAGACGGAGCCGATTGCAGTTCTGGCCGAAAGCGTGACCCTCACAGGACTCGGCAGTGCCGACGTGCTCGAGGGCGCCCTGGCGCCCGATCTCTGGAGCGGCGACGCGGACGTGGCCGTCGCGGACTCCATAGTCTTCGAGGGCATCAGATCGTCCGGCGCGGCCTTCGAGAAAACGGACGGCCCGCTTCTCACGGCGGCCGCGAGGCGCATGTCGCTCGAAGGGGTGAGGCTCGCCAAGGCCGGGCCGGACACCGTGACGGGGCAGGCGGGTTACCTGAAGCACCTGGCGCTGTCCCGCCTGCGCCTTGAGGGCATGTCCCTCGAGCTCTCCGACGGGAGCGGGCGGCTGTTCCTGAACTCCTACGAGGCGCTGGACGTCGCCTTCGGGGCCGCTCCCGCTTCCGCCCCGGCGGACGGCCCCGGCGCAGCCCCTTCCGCGGGAACTCCGAACGCCTCCGTCTCCCCCGCGCCTGCCGGCACATCCGCTCCTGTCGGCACATCCGCTCCTGCCGGCACATCCGCTCCTGCCGGCACATCCGCATCTGCCGGGCCGGCGCCGCCTGCCGGGAGCGGCCCGAATTCCCTGTCGGGAGATCTTACGGACGTGCTGCTGGGCCAGACCGCGTCTTCCGATCGGGCCACCGGCTTCACGGGCATCTTCAGCGTCCCCGGCTGGGCCGACCTGACGGTCTCCGTGGCCGAGGTGACGGGCAGGGACATCCGCGGCGCGGCGTCCGTGGGCGACTACGAGCTCTCGGGCTTCAGGATGCAGCTCAAGGAGTTTTCCGAGGGCATCGACGTCGAGACGTCCCTCGGATCGTTCGCGGCCCGCGGCACGGACGCGACGGGGCTTCTGAGGAGAAGCCTCCAGGCGGTGGCCGACTACGTCCGCACGGGGGACGACTCGCACCTGAAGCCCCTGTACACGCTGGCCAACTTCGTAACGCTCCCCTACTCGCTGGACTCGTATTCCCTGCGCGACTTCTCGCTCAGGACCGGGACCGCGGAGGCGGGCTTCGGGGCCCTCTCCTGGGAGGGTCCCGCCGAGGAGGGAAAGATCTTCGATTCCCGCGGATCCGTGAAGGGCCTGTTCCTGAAGGCCCCCTGGTCCGATGCCCCGAAATGGCTTGAGGACCTGGCGGAGATTGCCGAGCTTCTGATGATCCCCGAATTCCGCCTGGACATGAGCTTCACCAAGACCCGCGATCCCCGGACGGGCCTTACCCTATGGGCCGTGGAAAACCTCGATGCCAGGGACCTCTTCGGGCTCAGGCTGAGCGTGTCGGTCACGGGGCTCGACCAGGCCCTGGCCGACCGCCTCTCCACACTGTCCTCGAAGGATGCCGGGGACCCCGCGAAGATCTTGGAGCTCGCGGCGTCCGAGGAGGTGAAGGGACTCGGCATAAACGGGATAAGCCTCTCCTACACCGACGACTCGTTCGCCTACAGGCTCGCCAGCTCGTTCGCGGCCAACAGCGTGAGCATGAGGGACGTCGCGGACGAGCTGGAAGGCGGCGCGGAACGGCTCGCGACCGAATTCGGCAGGGAGGTGAACCCCGCCTTCATAAGGGTCATGAGGGGGATCCTGGCGAAACCCGGCCCCTTCACCCTCGAATGGAGGCCGGAACAGCCGGTGACGGTTGGGCTCACCTCTGCTACCGCCCTTGAGCCCGACACCTCCCAGTACGCGGGCCTCGCCAGACTTTTCCTTTCCTCGGCCGGCGGCCCGGAGACCCCCCTGTTCGACTGAGTGGGGAAGGGTGCCCCGGCTCCGGACGCCTGGCACCCCGCCCCCGGACGGCTTCTTAAAATTTCTCTAAACTCCATGTTGCTTATTTCTAAATCTGCAGTTGCTGTAAAAAAACGTATCCGTTCACGAGGAGACGGCCGCCCTCCCCGGCCCATCGGCAACCCTCATCCGGGTCCCGAACGGCCTCCGCCCGGACTCCCGGCACCTTCATCCGAGTCCCGGACCGCCTACGCCCAACCGCTCGGCAACCCTCATTCGGCTCGCTTTCTGCCTCGCCCGGCCTTCCTCCTCAGGTTCCCAGAAAGTGTCCGCCAGGCACCTGGCCTCACCGCCCGTGAACAGATAC
>JAISEQ010000052.1 GCA_031264045.1 Deltaproteobacteria bacterium | reverse complement strand
CGGTGCAACCGGCAAGAGACGAGAGACCTGCGGGAGAGAAGAGACCGGGCCGGTCTGTCCGTTCATTCCATGAGTGGCATAAAGCGAAGATGGCATGTCCGCACGGCTTCCCGGAAGGAATTTGGATATGCCCCGAAAGCCTGGGGAATCCTCAATTTCAGGACCGGCCATAAGCCCAGAGCCGCCCGAAATTCCTGTCCGATCCCTCGGTCCGGAAGGTGACGGAAGTCCATGGATGTCAGTCAGTTTCTGAATGCCCGAAATGTCAGGAATGTCTGTAATGTCCGCAAGTGCCGAAAAGTCAGAAATGTCCGAAAGTGGCGGAATGGCCGAAAGATACGAAAGTGTCGAAAAGTCAGAAAGTGTCGAAAGTTCAGAAATGTCAGAAAAGTCCGGAAGTGCTTGAATGACTGAGAGATGCTGAAGTTCAGGATTATCAGAAAGATCCGAAATGTCTGTTATGACCGGATATGCCGGAATGACCGAAAGGTGCGAAAGTGAAGAAATGTCATATAGTGTCGGTATTTCTGAAATTTTAGAAATGTCCGAAAGATCCGAAATGCCAGAACGGTCCGAAAGTGACGGAATGACCGGAACTCCCGAAAATCCCATCGGTCCGCCAGCGAGCTCCCGGATGCCCTTCGCGGGCGGCGTGTCCCCCCAGGCCGTTCCCGCTCCGGTCGGGAAACTTTCCGCTGCCGGAAGATCGTTTCCGAAACGATGCGAGTCTCCGCAGGTAGAGGCGTTCGCGGAAGGCCGCCCGCCAGACGACGGAATCCGTTCGGCAAAACCGGAAAGCTCGGAAGGCTCGGAAGGCTCCGGGACCGCCGTCTTTCCACCGGCCGGGAGGAATTCGCGGCCAGGATCCGCCTTCCGCAGCTCCTTCGGAAAATTGGGAAGGCCCCGGGACTTCAGCTTCACTGCAGAAACGGTCACGTCCCTGGCCGTCTCGTCCCTGACCGTCTCGTCCGCCGTCCTCTCCCGCGAAGGCATGTCCCCGTCCAGCCGTGCCTGTCGCCACCCGTCCCGCCGTGCCTGACGCTCCCCCGCCAGCGGCGCCGGACTCCCCCCGGCCGGATCCGGAGACCCGCCGAAGGGGGCGCCGCCGAAGAGCCGCGAGACCTCAACCGGAGACTCCGCGCCGGCCCAGCGCTTGCCGACGGCCACGACGTCGGGAATGAGAAGCCCCGCCGCCGGCCCGCACCAGAGGAAGAGAACGGACAGGATCACCAGCGAGTGACAGGAAATGACCGAGAGATATGCCGCGTCGTGGAATTTTCCGTTCATGTGCTTGAACTCCGGCGGCCTGCGCCGCGTTAATGACGTTTGATCGCCCTGCCGGTCCCGCCGCGGTCCCGCAGCGGCCCCGTCCGGCATGGGCGGGCTGCCCCGCCGTCCCCCAGCTCCCCCGCTAGTGCCCGCACCGCCCCCTCAGGACCGAAAGCTCCACCGCCGGCCTCACCGGACCGACCAGGCGCGCCCTGGCCATCAGGAGCGCCGTGTCCAGGGGGATCCCCAGACGCTCGAGGACCAGGAACACGGCCGCGGACACGGCGGCCACCGCGAACGTCGCCCAGGACCAGTGGAGAAGCCAGAGCCCCAGCGGGTAGACGAGCCTCGCGTCGAAGACGAACAGCCTGGGCCTCGCGGCCGTGTACGACCAGTGGCAGCATCCCCCGCTCATGACCTCCCCCTTTCCGCCTTCACGGACGCCAGCGCCGAGGGCCACAGGAGCCCCCCGGACACGTCCCTCTCGACCGCGCGGAGCAGGGGCATGCCCCCCGCCTCCACCATCTCCTCCATGAGCGCCGGCACCCCCGCGGGATCGGACGCCTGGAGCTCGTCCCGCATCGGCTGGTCCAGCGCCAGCCACTCGCGCACGGCATGCCTCCCTCCGCGCGGGCTCGGGAACAGCCTCTGCTGCACTACGCAGCGCAGGCTGGAGAAGAGCGACGCCGCGAGACCCCGGGACTCCGCGGGCCCGAACGCGTTCAGGATCCTCATGGGGGCCCCGGAGACCGATCTGGTGTGCGCGGTCGTGTAGCATGCGAGCCCGAGCTCCGCCGCCTCCAGGACCCCCCTGAGCGTCTCGGGGTCCCGGGCCTCCCCCACCAGCACGGCGTCTGCCGCGCGTCTCGTGAGGTTCCTCACTGCCTTCAGGAAGTCCGGCATGTGCCTGGGTATCTCCGACTGCTCCACCGGCGGGCAGGCCCCCTTCACCAGCGACAGGTCAAACTCCACCGGGGCCTCGTAGGTGCAGACGTGGCGTCCCCCGCGCTCGGCTATGCCGCGCATGACGGCCGCGAGGAAGGTGCTCTTCCCCGACCCCATGACCCCCGTCGCCAGGACCAGCCCGTTCTCCGGAAAGAGCGATTGGGCGAGCTCCGGCTCGCATCCCAGCTCCTCCAGGGACGGCGGCGCCCCCGGGATGAGCCGCAGTGTCAGGGTGAGCCCCGTGGACCATCCCGTAGCCACCCCGGCGGCGTTCCCCCTGAACCTGAGCCTGGAGAGCCTCGACTCCTCCACCTCGAAGCCGAAGTCCAGATCCGTGCCCCCCAGGGCCATGGCCGAGGCCGCCGCGTTGCCGGAGGCCGCGTCCAGGATGGAGGCTATCTCCCCGGTCCTGAGGGCCCTGGCCGAGCAGCGCATCCATACCCCGTCAACCCTCGCCGCGGCGCAGCTCCCGGAGGTGAGCACCACGTCCGAGAAGCCGCGTCCCTTCAGATGCACCAGGAGCCCCTCCAGGGCCGCGAAGGTCGCGGGGAAGCCGTCGAGGTGCGGGGAGTCCAGAGGAAGCGGGGGACCCTGGAATTCGGCGTCCCGGAGCGGCGCCCTTGCGGGAGGCGGGACGTCGGCGGATGCGGCCGCGGCCGCGAAGGCCGTCCGGGACGTCGCCGCCTCATGACCCGCCGGGGAATCCGATGACGGCGGCCGCGCCGGGGAACCGGACGCCGGCTGCCGGACCTGCGGGACTCCCGTCCCGGCGCCCGAGGGGAAAGCCCCGGCCGCAGCGTCTGAAAGGAAAGCCTCTGCCTCTGCCTCCGGGTTTCCGGGTGCTGGTTCCGAAACGGGGCGTGAGGCGGGGCAAGTCCCCTCCTTGAATGTCTTCAGCCTGGTGTCCCGCGTCATCTGGCACCTCCCCTGTCCCCTGGAGAAACGGCGGCGGCATCGAGCCCCGGCCTTCCCCTCTCCTC
>JAISEQ010000041.1 GCA_031264045.1 Deltaproteobacteria bacterium | reverse complement strand
GTGCGGACACGCCCGGGACAGGGACGTAAACGCCGCCTTGAATATAAGGGCCGAGGGCCTGCGTATGCTCGGCCTGGTCATCGACAAGAACCGCGGGACACGCGGGGTTAGCCCGGACGCTAAACTGGCGTGCCCGAGACGCCTTGAACGGGAAGCCCCTGGGCTTTAGCCCGGGGTATGTCACAGACAGTTCTGGCCACACGCAATAGACGCTGAAGATGAGGTCGGCCGGCACCATCGCACAGAAGGAAACCCAGGACGGCCCCGCTCCGCGTTCGAGCAGACGCGCAGACCGAACAAAAGAATGACCCGAAGCCATAATATGCCGATGCAATGCCGGGCAACGAATCTTTCGTATGTTCGGTATGAAAGTCTCATACGTCCCCTACCGTCTTGCCAGGACCGGGAACAACGTTTTTCGGAAAGCCTTTCAGCGCCTTGAACGCATTGAGTCCCTTGAAATCTAAAACGTATCTCATCGCCATTATCAGCATCACGAAAAGACTGTGCGGAATGTCCGTCCGGACTATCCAATTGTTGAGGTCTATCAGGTGGAGAGGCCAAAAAAATCCCCCGCCCCATGTTCAAAGTGTTCCGGCTCCCGAAAAACAGGCCCCGGACCATACCGAAAAAAACTCTTCATGGTTTCATGCTTCCTTCAACTCCCCGGCTCGTCCGGCTCACGGTCCGGCCTGCCACCTGCCCAGCGCCGACGTGATGCGCATTATCGCTTCCTAGTCGTTCCTGTCCGGGAGTTCACCCGACTGGTAGCCTTAAATCCTGGCCGCGAATATGGCAAGCAGCGCCTCCACGACCAGGCCGTTCCTGCTCGTTTCCGGCACGGGGGCGCGCTGGAACTGCACGTATCCGAATGCCCGTCCCAGTTTTCAATGTCGGTGACCCGGTAAATCCCGTTCCCCTGATCATGCGCTTCCGTCTGGCAATTCGGCTCAGATATCCCGCTCATTTTTTCTTTTCCGGCGGAACACGGGACGCCGCCTCAACCATCCGTTGAAAAACACGCGCTTCGAGCAAATGCCTGCGGGGTGGGGCACGGTCGGCCCCCCCCCCAAGCAGCAAATTTTTGGCATGATTTTTGCCAAACCCTAGCGGTATTTTGGGCGCTTCAAGCAAATGCCGACTTGAGGCGTATGGGACGGCGTCCTTTCGGAATTTCCCTTCCGTACGGGGCGGCGTGGACATCTTCAGCAGTTACGGGGCCTGCTGACCAGCCGATGAAGAAGGAGAACGGAGCGAAAGGGGTGAAGTGGCGGCAGATGGCGCAGCTTCCCCCAGAGGCACGCCGCTCGTCTCCTACAGTTCGAAACCGTGGTTCACCACATGGAGGGCTACGGCGTTCCGGTCCCTTATTGCGGAGGACGGGAAAGCCCTGGGGTTGATGAACGGTTCGAATCCGCGCGCCAGTCTGATGAGCTTCCGGTCGATGTCGTAAATCATGGCGTCTTCTATCTCGCTTATGAAGAAGGTGATGTCCATCTCGCTTACCATGCTGCCGGTCCCGCTCATGTAGTAGCCTTCCAGGAACGCCCGGTCGACGTTCATTTTTTTTCGTACCTTGTCCGCGAACCGTTTGGCCTTCAGTTTCATGTCGCATATGACCATCTGCTTTCGGGCCTCCCTGCCCGCCGCTCCGTCCGGATCGCCTTTCCGTGCCGTTTCCATTCATGTCCGGTGCGGTGTGCGAAATGTCCGCCCCGGATTGAGAGAGCTCCTCGCCCGGTGTACTCGATGTGCCTGAGCGCCGCTCAGGACTGAAATTCCTTCGGGCATGTAGACCTCTGCGGACGGACCCATGTCCCCGCCGTCCCCACGGTCCGGGAAAGCTTCGGATGCGGCCATCGTGCGCTTTTGCTTTGACGGGCGCACGATGGAGGTGCATGGCCATGGGAAGAGTACGAGTACATGAGGTTGGGGAGCTTCAGTCCGGAATTGCCGGGCGGTACCGAAAGAGGCGTTTCTCCGGTCTTCCCGTTTCCCCTTCCCCCAGCCGGCCGTTTGCCGGGACTGTTCAGCGTAGGCATTAAGCTTATGGGGGACGGCGCCTGGGCTCTGACGGCTTTGCCGGGTTCAGTCCACCGACCGATGTCCATTATATTGAAATCCTTTCAAAAATCACAGTTTTTTTTTTCGATTGTCCATGGTAGTTCAAGCATCATTCACTATATTAAATTCACTACACACCTATTGATGACCTGTCAGTGTCTTATGGGTTTCCGGCAGTCAGGCTTATCCGACATGCCCCTGCGCCTAAGCGCGACGGATGCTTCCCGCGCCAGATTCCAGCGGATTTATCCTCATGATCGAAGAATTCGTGCCTGAACGTCCGTGTCGGACCTTCCACAGTTCGCCTTTCACTTCTCTGTCATCGGGACAGCAGTTGCAGTTCATTTTCCAGTTATTTGAAGAGTAGTGAAAATTTCCTTATTCATATCCTGAAGAGATTACTGAATTGTTTTGTCCTTCTTTACGTCCCATGACAGTGTTCCTCTCTGCAAACAGGACAAATCTAATGCCCATGACGGGATTGCCGTTGACCGCCGGTCAGGAGATTGGAATGTCTATGTGGAGACTGCTTCTTTCTGTCCTGTTCCAATCGGAAGGCAGGCTGAACGTCGTGCCGGACTCTGCTGGGCTTCCTTCTCCCCTTCATCCGACCCTGCGGCGGTTCAGGCACATTTTCAACGGAGGAGGGAACCTGCTTAACGGGGGAGGGAACCTGCTTAACGGGGGAGGGAACTTTCCCTTTGACTGCCGCTGCGACGGTTGATCCGTCCGATCCGCCCTGTAGCGCATCGGGGGTTCCGCCGGGAGAACCGGACCGGGAAGAGCCGGGTGATCCTGAAGTCGGCTGGACGGGGCGGCGCGTTTCATGTTCGGGTCCGGGAAAGGATATCCCGATGGAAGGATATCCGGCTGGTGCGCACGGGTAAGGGACGGGTGAAGCGGGGCAAGGCGCCCGGTGAAGATCTCATGAGGAGAGGGGGCTGGCGTGTCCGGTCCCGCCAGTCCTCCGGCAGCATGTCCGGGCCGTTCCCCGAGACGGCAGGGCCGGCACCGAGTCCCGGAACTTTCGGGAAACCCGACTGCGCGGCCTGCCCCGTGCCCTCCGAAACGTCCGGGGGCGGCGCTCCGTCTGAGCGGCGTTCAGCCTGCGGGCGATGTCCGGGGGATCATTCCGGCTGAAACAGCGTTCCGGCGGGATCCGACCTCCGCCTTTCCGGACGGCGCTTCGCGGGCTGGCACGCAGGGGGCGGCGCGAACCCGGAGTGACGGTGCGGGCGGTCACTCCCCCGCTCGGAAAGTGACGTTCGCGACATGGACCGTCTCGTCAGCTTCGCTCCGTTCCGCGTTGGGGACCGCGTGGCGGACCGTCAGAACCCACAGCCCCCCTCTCGTCGGCAGGAACTCGGCCATGCCGTCCCCGTCCGTAAGGCAGTAGTAGGCCTTGGCCGCGCCCAGGCTCCCCTTCGGGTTGAAGCCCCGGAAGTCGCCCAGGAGAGCGGCTCCGGGAAGGGGCTTTCCTTCGAAGAGCACCCGGACCGGAAGGGAGCCGTCGGCTTTCAGCCCCGAGGGGTTCGCGAGAGGCACTATCTCCAGCGCCGCCTTGCCGAGCGGCCTGGTCGGGAAGGCGTCCGAGGCCCCTCCGGCGTTTATCACCGCCTTGGAGGTGAGGACGTAGAGGTTCCGTCCCTCCCCGTGGGAGAGGACCACCGGCTCGTACTCGGTCCAGGCCACGCAGCTTCCGGCACGGACGGGCGATGCCGTCAGGTACTCGTAATTCCTGCCTCCGGAGGGAAGCGCGGGCGTCTCCCCCGACTCCGAGGCGACGGTGGGCGCCTTTATCTTGGGAAGCGCGATGTCCGGCACGTCCGTCACCTCGAAACCGTCGTTTAAGCCCACGTCTATCCTCATGCGCTCCCCGGCCGGCACCTCCTCCTCGGGCGTCTCAAGCCACAGGCAGTGGGCCGGTACCGCGTCCGGGACGGCGCACAGGACGGCCAGGACGGTCATGAGGGCCAGAATTGCCTTCACGGTCGGGACTGCCCGGTCCGTCACGGAAACTGCGATCCGGAGGCGGGGGGGAGCGGCCCCGGCCGCGGAAGGCGGGCGGCTCGTCCGCGCGGGGGGGCCGGGTGACGGGGGGTTTCGGATCCCCGTTATGTCGGGAGCGTGGCATTCAGTAATGCCGGGTTCCTTTCCGTGTTACCTGACGGCCTTTCTGCGGGCCGCCGGGACACCTGTGCCGTCAAGGTCGGGAGGGGCGGAAACCGTAGGCGCGGAGCCCCTCCGGTCGAGGGGAGCCGGCGTTCGGAAGGGACATGGAAAGCGGGCCGTTTTCCGGGGCATGTCCGCTTCGGAGTTCCGGCTCCGCCCTGAGGCCTGTCCGAAGACCTGCTGGCGGTACTCTCGGAGGTCTGCGGGGAGAGAGGCGCGGCACCGGCCGGTCTCTGCTCTCGCCTGCCCCGAACGGGCGGGGTCCCTGCCGGAGCGGGATCCGTCCGGGACGGGGAACCGGATTGGGCGAGAACAGCCTGCCCTGCCGTCCGGGCACCTGCGCGGCCGACGGAGCTTTCCTCCTGGCCGGGGGGCACCGCGGCTCGGGGCCGGCGGGCGCCGTTACCGGCTGTCCTTCCCAAGACAGGGTGGTCTGCTGGGGACCGGATCCAAGCCAACGGATGTCGGAAGAGACGGAAAGGGACCGAAAGGGAATGGGAGCTACGTGAAGCTAAGCGCCGCTGTCGTCATTTTCTATCATCCGGGTAAAACAATTGCAAGGGCCGGTAAAATCGACCGCGGGAGCCACCGATCTGCGGGGCTTCGTCGGCCGGCCCCGGGCGGAGTCGTCCGTCGGCGAGAGGCCGACACTGCCGTCAGGGAGGCCGGGGAGCTCCGGGTCGGGAGCGCGTTCGTAATCCGGCCGGGTTCTTCTTCCGCTTTCCCAGGACGCGCGGGATTTATCCCCGCTGGGGGATTGCGGCATCCGCGGGTGGAGCCTGTCCCTGCCCGCCTCCGGCGGGGCGGTGCCCCGTCCTCGGACTTGACTACCCGGCGTACGCTTCCACCCGATGCCGTGCCGTTTCCGAGGTTGCCGCGGGCTGAGAGCTGTCCGGAGGCTGGGGAACCTGTTGAACGGACGCCTCAGGCGTTCCCAGAAAGGCCGGACCCGCCGCAGTCACGGCCGACAGCGGCGTCTGGCCTGCGGCCGCGAAGACGGCGTCCGCCTCCGCCCCGCGCTCGGGCGGGCTCCCTGCGTTCCGGAGATCGTCGTGCGGGGTTCCGGGACTTCGGATTTGCGGGAGGCGTTCCGGTTCTGTTCTGGGCGTCGGGCTCGGGACGCCTGCCGGAAAAACGCCGCTGCCCGGCCGTACCCCTCGGGGTCGGCCGGGCAGCGGGGCGCACGTCTCGACTCCGCGCGCCGGATCAGGCGAGGCGGGCTTCCGGCGGGGAGCCGGAAGCGGCCGTCTCCGCCGGGCCGTTCAGCCGGTCACCTCCTAGAGCTGGATCTGCTCGATTCCCTTGTCTTGCGGGGCGGTTGCTTCTCGGGATCCCGCTTGGGCCTCGCCGGAACCCCGCATGCTGTGGCTCGGCAGATATTTGGATTGCTGGGCTTGGGCCTGGGCTCGGGCCTGGGCATGGGCCTGGGGTTGGTACTGGGCTGGGGCGCGGGCTGGACCTTGGGCGGCCTGGGCTTGGGGTTCGGTTTGGGGTTGGGCCTGGGCCTGGGCCTGACCGCCGGGCGGGTGGAGCTAGGGCATCCGCGGGGTGGGGGGTTCCCTTCGCACCTGTTCTTGTT
>JAISEQ010000036.1 GCA_031264045.1 Deltaproteobacteria bacterium | reverse complement strand
TCGTCGATATGTTGCGCCGCAGGCTGGAGGAACGGGGCAAGAGGTTCGTCCTTGTGGACAGGTTCTGTCCTTCCGGCAAGACCTGTTCGGCCTGCGGGGCCGTGAAACCGGCCCTGGGCCTGGCTGAAAGGGTCTACGTCTGCGACAGGTGCGGACACGCACGGGACAGGGACGTAAACGCCGCCTTGAATATAAGGGCCGAGGGCCTGCGTATGCTCGGCCTGGTCCTCGACAAGAACCGCGGGACACGCGGGGTTAGCCCGGACGTAAATCTGGCGGGCCCGAGACGGCATACGGGAAGCCCCCGGGCTTTAGCCCGGGGTATGTCACCACCGGACATGCTCCATACCTTGACCCGCATCGCACGCAGGCCCTTCCTGGGCCGCACCCCTACCCCTGCAGGGCGTACGCCTTCGCAAGCGCTTCATGCAGCGTCCCGGGCGAGCAGGGCTTCTCCAGATAGCAGGTGTACAGCGAAGAGTCCACGGTCCGCGCGGAAGCCCTGGGCCCCATCAGGATCACGGGAAGCCGGGGCGCACCCTCCCTATACCTTCCGGCAAGGCCGGCTATGAACGCCAGCGCCCCGGGCGTCTTCAGATCGGCCAGCAGACAGTCCGGGACGGGGCTGCCCTCAAGGATGGCAAGCGCCTCCTCCGGGACGCCGGCGGTCTGGACCTCCCGGAAATAGCCATTCAGGCACTCCAGCAGGGCGTCCCTGCCGGGGCTCTCGGGCGCGCACACCACCGCCCTCCTCCCCCGGAAGGCCGAAGCCGCATCCCGGCCCCCGTCCTTCCCGCCCGTACCGGCCAGAACCCCGTCCGCTCCGGCTGCCCCCGCCGCGCCCGAGGCCCCGGCCCCTCCGGATGCCGCCCCTCCCGACGCCGGCACATGCCGGAAACGGGCAGTGAAACGGAAAACGGAGCCCCCTCCCGTAGCTGATTCGAACCAGATGCGTCCCCCCATGTTCTCC
Organism: Deltaproteobacteria bacterium; assembly: GCA_031264045.1. Lineage (GTDB taxonomy): Bacteria > Desulfobacterota > Desulfarculia > Adiutricales > Adiutricaceae > JAIRZX01. The sequence goes on along the minus strand of JAISEQ010000036.1, from coordinate 11,552 downwards.
ACCGCCTTCTTGGCGAAGGAAAGCCCGAGCCCAGTGCCTCCGTGGCGCCTGGCCGCCGTGCCGTCAGCCTGGCTGAACGGGGAGAAGAGGCCCTCCTCGCCGCCGGGCGGGATTCCCATGCCCGTGTCGCGGACGGTGAAGAGGATATCCGCCGTACCGTGCCCGCCGACATCCGGCACGCCGGCATCCGGCCCCGGGGCATCCGGCCCGACGGCATCCGACCCGACGGCATCCGGCCCGACGGCATCCGGCCCGACGGCGCAGGCTTCCGCCTCGAGGGACACGAAGCCCCTGTCCGTGAACTTCACGGCGTTGTCGACAAGCCTGTCGAGAACCTTGGAGAGGAGCCGCGCGTCCCCGGAAAGCTTCCCGGAAAGGACGCCCTGACTCCGCCCTCCCGCCTGCCCGGAGACCTCAGAGGAAACCTGCCGGGCATCCGGCCCCGGAATCCCGGCGGGAATCTTCATGAAGAGCTCCACCCCCTTCGCCTCGGCGTCCGCCGCGCGTCCGTCCATGACGGACTTCATGACCCTCTCCAGGGTGAAGACCGTCCGCTCGCGTCCCATCCGGCCGGAGTCCATGGCGGAGTAGTCGAGTATGTCGTGCATGACGGAGACCAGCCGCCTGGCCTCCCCCTCGACCTTCCGGAGCCTCTCCTGCTGGGCGGAATCGAGCTTGCCCGCGAGCGTAACCCTGGTGAGCCCCAGGATGCCGTTCAGGGGGGTCATGATCTCGTGGGACATGTTGGCCAGAAACTCGCTCTTGGCCGTTGCGGCCACCTCGGCCTGGACCTTCGCGACGCGCAGGGCCTCCTCGCTCCGCTTCTGGCGCCGGAGATCGCGTATGCAGGTGAGAAGGCATCCGCGTCCCCGGAATCGCACGGGCAGGTGGGTGAGCTCCACAGGCACGGCCCGTCCTCCCCTGTCCCTGAGCGACGCCTCCTCCCGGACGCTCTTCTCGAACGTGGCCATGTCCATGAGCTCCTTCAGCCTCGCCGCAGTGAAGCCGAAGCCCCCGGGGCCGGCCGCGAAGTCCTCCCGGGCGTCCGCCCCCAGCAGCTTCAGGGTCATGGGGCTCACGAGCTCGGCCTTGTCCCCGTGCCAGACGACGTAGCCGTCCAGGGACGCCATGAAGACCGCCCGCATGACCTCCTCCAGGTCGTTTTTCGCGGCGGCGGCCTCCTCGAGCTCGCCCGACTGCCTGTAGAGCTCGCCTAACCTCCCCGCGAACCGGTCGAGGAGCCTCGCGAGGATCGCCACCTCCCTGACCCTTATGACAGGGGCCGGGGTGTCCAGGACGCCCTCCTGGATCTCCATGAGCTTCCTGGTGGTCCACCTCAGGGGCCTGTTCACGAACACGTAGAGGAGCGCGAAGTCCAGGGCTATCAGGACCACCATCACCGCGAAGAGCACGTAGGCTATCCGCAGGGACGTGTCCGCCACCTTCCCTATGGCGCCCAGGGCGCTCTCCACAGCGGCCTCCCCGCCCATCCGCGTGCTGTCGCGCATCCGCTTCAGGAGCTGGTCTATCTCCACCCAGTGCTCGTTAAGCTCCTGGTTCGCGGATTCCATGACCCTGGAGGACTCGCCTATGGCGTGCAGAGACGAGTCTATGTTCCGCATGGCCTCGGCCAGGACCCCCCGGCTCGCGGGCGGGAGGGACGGGCTTATGCTGTCGACCACCACCTGCACTTCCCTTATGTGCCTCTGGAAGGCCAGCCCCATCTCCTCCGGGCTCCTCGTCGAAAAGTCCTCCCTGGGCGAAAGGAAGAAGTCCAGGAAGAGACCGAAGACCGCCTGGCGCTCCTGGGTGGTCCGGAGATGGGGCCCCAGGGTCTCCACCGCCTGCAGGTAGATGACCGAGGAGGAGGCTATGGTCTCCTGCTCCTTCTCGATCCCGGTCCGGTTACGCACTATGGCGTCTATTATCCTGGAGACCCGGAGAGCGTCCTCGTGGAGCGCCTCGGAGCTAAGGAACACCGTCTCCGCCACGATCTCCCGGGCGGAAAGCCGCGCCTCCCTCCGGCTCTTCTGCGTCCTGGAGACGTAGGCCACCTCGGCGAAGCGGCGGAGGTTCTCTATGCTGAGGAGCGTCTTCTGGGCGTCCACCAGCTCGGGCAGGCTCGCCCCGGAGATCGCGGTCACGCTCCGGCGCACGGTCTTCAGGTTGGAGACTTCAACGGCCCAGGCCACCGCCACGAAGCAGGCGAGGATCAGGAACATGAGGCCCAGGCACAGGGAGAATCCCGCCTCCAGGCGGGGCTTGTCCGCGGGCTTGTCGCCGCCTTGCCGGGCTCCAGTCAAGCCGTAACCTCCGAAAGCAGAAGCGCCCGGCCGGGGCCTGGGCATCGGATGCGGAACGGGCCGACGCGCCGGGTCCGACGCGCGCGCGGCGGAGGGAGCCGGTGCGTCCTTTTCCAGGCCCTGCGGCCGCCTGCCGGCCGAAATGTCACGGGCGGCGCGGGGAAGCCGGGGCATTCCTGCCGATGTCCGGGCGCCCGCGCCCCTGCCCCGGCCTTCCGGCCCGCGTCCCGGCTGATGCGCCGGGCTTCCGGCCCGGAGCCGCCTGCCTCGCTTTCCGACCGTTCTCCCGAAGCGCCCGGCCGGGGGAGCGGCCTCAAGTGCCCTTCCGCCACGCCGTCCGTCCAATCCCCGCCGCCGGAGCGGTTCCTTCCGGGGAAAACGGGCGGGGGCGGGAGCGGGCATTTCGGCGGGTAAACCGGGACCGGCCGGTCCGGGAAAGCCACTGCCGGTGCGGCGCGACGCGGGGCGCGGCCCTCCGGGATCAGTAGACGTTGAAGGAGAAGTACTTGCGGTTAATCTCGTCGTAGACGCCGTTGGCCCTGATCCTCTGGATGGCGGCGTTCATCTCCTCGCGGAGCGCCGGGAGATCCTTGCTGACTATCATGCGGGCAACGGTCTCGAGCGGGAGTGGATCGCCCGCTATGTCGAAGCCCTCGCCCCCGTCGGACTTCACGAAGGTGAAGCCCGGGAGCCCGTCCACCATGGCGGCGTCGCAGATTCCGGACCGGAGGGCGCCCACCACCCCTTCGAAATCCTCGAAGGTCGAAAGAGAGGCGATCCGTGGGTAGTTCTCGCGGAGGTAGGTCTCCTGGATCGTGTCCTTCTGCACGGCTATGCGCTTCCCGGCCATGGCCTCGGGCGAGGAGCCGGTCAGCGCCGAGCCGTACTGGATGAAGATGGAGGTGGAGCGGAAGTACTTGTCGGTGAAGTCCACCATCCCCACCCTCTCGTCGGTCATGGCGAAGCCGGCCCCGCCCACGTCGATGGCCCCTGAGGCCACCCCGGGGAGTATGTCCGCGAAGGGGTAGCCCCTCACGTCGCACTGGACGCGCATCTCAGCGCAGAGGGCCCGGGAAATCTCCGCGTCGAAGCCAGTGAGCCTCCCCGACTTGTCCATGAAGGAGAAGGGGGGGTAGGACTCGTCCACGGCCACCCTGTAGACCCGGGAGCGGTCGAGACCCTGGGCGAGGGCGTTCCCGTGACCCGCGTGCGTCAGGAACCCGACCGCGAGCGCCGCCAGGGCCAGCGCCGCGGAGGCCGCCGGGATGCCCCGGGGCCGCCTGCCCGGAGGCCGTCCGGATGGTCCGGACCTTGGGACCTGCAGTGGGATGTTGGCTTCGGTCATGATCCGCCTCCTCGTCGGCCCGGGGAAGGCACCGCCAGGGGATGCCTGGTCGCGCGTCCGTCCCGGACCCTCCCGCAATGCAACGGGGAAGCGGGCCCGAGTCGGCGGGGGCCAGATTTGATCCGGTCTTTAGATCTCAGGACAGGGAAAAGGGTATGTCAAGATGTGGGGGGAAAACGGGGGGGAACCCGGCTGCATGCAGCCGTACAGGCATCGGCGGAAAGGCTTAGCCCCTCATATGCCGGGCCGGAACAGGTCCGTCACTGGCGGGTAGCGGTTTATTATATTTCGCCGGGAGCTTTTTTACAAGATTCGGAAACCTTCCGACCGGAACCCGTGACATGCGGACGGGAGCGAGGAACATGGCAGGGCGGGCCAGATCCGGAAGCTGGACCGGAGCGAATGAATCGAGGCGGGGCATCGGGAGGCCGGCGGGAGGGCGGACGGGAGGGCGGACGGGAGGGCCTAGGGAAGTCGGCGGCTGGATTCAGGGAGAATAACCCAATGGCCCGCGACCGGACGGAATTCCCGTGCCCCGCCTGTCTCGGGGCACCGGTTCGGGAAAACTGCGTCCGGCCTCGCAGTGCCCGGAGGCGGGGGGGCGGGGCAGGCGGGCCTCCAGGCGTTTTAGGGCCGGTAGCGGCTAGTCCCACAGTTCCGGGTCGGCCCCCATCGCCACCAGATCGTCCTTGGGGATGTCCAGCCTGAAGGGACCGGAGTCCTCTGACCAGGCTTCAGTGGGATTGAGGTTTATCGTGAGCCCGAGGGAGGTGAGGGACACGTTTCCAATCATTTCCAGCATCGACTCGGAAGCGAAATTGTCGGGAAGCCCGGGAACCGAATCCCCGGAGCACGGGAGGGAGCCGTAGTAGCTGGGGCCGGTCTCGTGATCGCCCGTGCAGGTGCTCCGGTAGATCCTTTCCCAGAGAAGCGGCAAGGACTTGGCGGGATCCGCGAAGAGGTCTTCCGCCGTGAGCTCCGTGCCGTCCGCCGTTAGGTTCAGGGTAAAGTAGCTCAAGATCTGGCGGTTTCCTTCAAGATGCTCGCCCATGATTAAGAGCACCGAGAACACCCCGGCGGAAACCCTGAAGGCCGCCGCGTTCAGGGCGTAGGAACTCCCGGTGAACGCCTCGCAGTCCTCCGGCTCGTACTCGAACTCCCGGGCAACTTCCTGGGTACTTTCAATGATGATGTCCGCATAGGACCTGACGGCCTCGTCCACGGGCCCGCCGGCATCGATGCCCTGCGGGTAGGCGACCTTAATCGGGATGACGATGCCGGGGCAGGCCGACCTCACGAGCTGCTCCTCGCGGGTGACTCGGGTCGCGCCCTCGATCGCGGCGGCCCGCCGAAGGAAGGGCGTGGCCGTAACGTCGACCGCCAGGGCCGCGTCGTTCCGGAAGGCCCCGGACTGGGCGTGGAGGGGCAGGGGCTGGAAGGCGGAAATCGTCAGGGCAAAAAGCGCCGCCGGAAGGGCTGACGGAACGGTTCGCATGTGATCTCCTCTGCGGCGGCACCGGATCCGGGACCGCTGGGCTGACTTGCTCCCGTTACGGGCCAACGCCTTCCGGGGAGGACCCCCGCCGAGGGCCGGGGTACGCGGGCGGCTATGAGGTTTCCGATCGGTAACGCCCGCCGGGCACAATGATCCGGCGTCGGTGGTGCGTTTGTCAAGCCCCTGACGGACCGGAACCGGCATTACCCTCCCTGGCCCGTTCCCCGGACCGCCCCGGAAAGCTGTCCTCACGGAAGCCCGTAGTCCGGACAGGTCGCGGGCGTCCGAGACGTTTGAGTATCGGCGCAGCACCCCGGACGGAACCTTTCTCGGCCGGAATACCGGATGCGTCCGACGAAGAAACGCTAAACCTTTAGGATGACCGTGCCGGCCTAGTCCGGCGAGCCTGATAAGGCGGGGACCGCCTTACCCGTCAGGGCTGAGGCGCATCGGGAAGGCGGACCGCGCCCGCAGGCCGATGCCTTCAAGGCGGGAAGGACGGCCCTGTCCCCATGGCAGCCGATACCGGCCTCCTGCGGGAGTCCTGCTTCGCGTGTCCAGGGCCCGGCATGACCACCCGCCCCCTCTACTTCCAGCCCGGGCACGGACGCACCCTGACGCCAAATCCCTCCGGACCTGGCGGGGCCGCATCAACCCGCAATACCCATCCGGGCAGGGGGCCGCACCCGGAGGCAAAATCCACGCCGGCGGGACGGGAATCCCAACGGACTACCGGAGGGACAAGCCAGCCGGAACGGACGGGAGTGACCCCTCCGCTACGCTCCGCAAGCAGCCTCCGGCCAGTTCCCTCTTTCCGCGCACCGGCTTTCCGGCAGGAACGGCCGGCCGAAACGGGGATGCGCGGTTACGCCCGTGGCGCCGGCGTGCGTCGGGGAAGGATTTCCCCGGAAAGGGCCGGGACGGTCTTGAGGGTGCCCCCGGCTCCATGCGGCCCGGAGGGGCGGGAGCGGGGTCCCGTGCCTCCTGGCGTTCAGGGCCGCACCGTCAGTACCGGAGCTCCTGGTCGGCCCCATCGCCACCAGATCGTCCTTGGGGATGTCCAGACTGACGGGACCGTTGCCCAGGCCCAGGCTTCATAGGGATCGAGGCTTACGGTGAACCCGGGGGAGGTCAGGGGAGCGTGCCCCATCCCGTCCAGGGTGGACTCGGGCGAGAGCCGACGGGGAAACGCTGGTCCCGGGTCCCCTGAGCACGCGGGGGAGCCGCAGCTGCAGGGAGCGGTCCCGCGATCGCCCGAGCAGGCGCTTCGGAAGCTCCTCTCCCAGAGAAGCGGCCGGGACTTCGCGGGATCCGCGAAAAGGTCCGCGGCTGCGAGTTCGGTGCCGTCGGCCGCGATGTTCATGGACCGTATCCGTTTACCGGATTGAGGCCTCCCAAGAACCTGTCCCAGCCGAAAAGTACCGGGTGCTCCCTGGCCGAGACCCTGCAGGCCGCCGCGTCCAGGCCGCAGCTGCCCGTTGTCGAGCGGGGCACAGTCCTCTGGCCTTTCCGCGTACTCCAAGAATGAGGCCCTGGCCTGCGCCGTCATCCTCTCCGCCCGGGCACTGACGGCCTCATCCACGGGAACGCCGCCGTCTATGCCCTGCGGGCAGGCGACCCTTCTGGAGATGGCGTTGCCGGGGCAGACCGGCGTATCGAGCCGCTCACCGGCGGCGATTCGGGCCACGCCCTCGGGCTCGGGGGCCAGGTGCAGGAAGGGCTTGGCCGCGTCGCCGGCCACACTGGCGGAGGCGTTCCGGGAGGCCGCGTCCGGGGCGGAAAGGGGCCGCGGCCGGAAAGCGGAAACCGTCAGGGCGAGAAGAGCCGCCGAAAGGGCGTAAAGGGCATACGGAACGTTGCGCATGCCATCTCCTTCGCGGCGGCCCCGGCTCCGGAACCGCGCGGTCGGCCTGTCCGCGCCACGGGCCGGCGCCTTCCCGGATTCCCCCGCGAAACGCCCGGGCACAGGGGCGGCCGAGCGTCTTCCGATCGGGAAAACCGTACGGGAATGAGGATCCGGTGACGTGGGAGACTGCCAGATCCCCATGACAGCGAAAGCCGAATCCTGGAGGCGTCCGGCTTCGCGGGGCCGAGCGCCGGCAGGACCTCCCCTGCCCCGGCCGTGCCGTCACGGCAACGCCGCCCCCGTCCGCCGTATCTCTCCAGCCATGGCGCGGCTCGCTCCGCGAAGCCTACGGCCATCACCCTTTTCGCATACCGCCTTCCCGCAGGAACGGCCGGCCGAAACGGGGATGCGAGATTATGCCCGGGCGGCCGGCGAAACGGGGATGCGGGGGTACTGCCGGGCGGCCAGCGTGAAGCGGGGAAGAATTTCCGGAAAGGGCCGGGGACGGCCGCGTGGGCCGTCCCCGGGCTTCATGGTGCCCGGAGGGGCGGGAGCGCGGCTCCCGGGCCTCCGGGCGATCGGGGCCGCGCCGCTAGTTCCAGAGCGCCGGGTCGGCGCCCATCGTCACCAGATCCGCCTTGGGGATGTCCAGCCTGACGGGGCCCTCTGCCCAGGACCAGGCATCGTAGGGATCGAGGTTTATGGTGAGTCCGAGCGAGGTCAGGGTCGCATGCCCCATTACGTCCAGGGTGGAGCCGGGCGCCAGCGGTTCGGGAAGCGCGGGAACCGCGTCCTTGGAACATGCGGGGGAACCGTAGTAGCTGGGGGCGGTCTCGTGATCGCCCGAGCAGGTGCTCCGGTAGATCCTCTCCCAGAGAAGCGGCAGCGACTTCGCGGGATCCGTGAAGAGGTTCGCCGCCGTGAGCTCCGTGCCGTCGGCCGCGAGGTTCATGGACACGTAGCCGTAGACGGGATGGGCGCCGCCCATGTACTGGTCCCAGATGAAGAGCACGGAGTGCGCCTTGGAGGAGATCCTGTAGGCCGTGGAGTTCAGGCCGTAGCTGGCGTTGGAGAGAGGATCGCATTCCTCCGGCTTTTCCGCGTACTCCTCGGCATCCGTCTTGGCCCGCGCCATCATGCTGTCCGTCTTGGCCTTGACGGCCTTGTCCACGGGTCCTCCGGCATCGAAGCCCTGGGGATAGGCGACCTTTATGGGGATGGCGACTCCGGGGCAGACCGACGTCGCGAGCCTCTCCTCGGCGGTTACTGAGATCACGCCCTCGGGCGCGGCGGCATTCTGGAGGAAGGGCGTGGCCGTGGGATCGGCCGCCTGGGCCGTCCCGTTCTTGGAGGCGGCGTCCTGGGCGTGAATTGCCTGGGGCAGGATGGCAGAAATCGTAAGGGCAAGAAGCGCTGCCGGAAGGGCAGCCGGAACGGTTCGCATGTGATCTCCTTTGCGGCGGCCCCGGATCCGGGACCGCATGGCTGACTTGCCCCCGGTACAGGCCGGTGCCTTCCGGGGACCCCCCCCCGCCGAAGACGGGGGCGCACGGACGGCGAACAGGCTTTCGGCCGTGAACGCACGCCGGGCATAAGGATCCGGCGCCGGGGGGGGACATGTCAAGCGCGGCGGCCTGAATTCCCCTATTTTTTACATTGAAAAACAACATAATTAGAATTCAGCCAATTTACATGAGGCATTGACATGCCGCCGAGACTGTCTGATGAAACAATTCTGTTCATCAATATTACAAATTCTTAATATTCATGTTTAACCATAAGTTTTATTCCAAACTTTTTTAGAAATTCAAGATTTATTGTCGTATTAAAAAATTTAAACGTCAACAATTTCAGTCTTATTGGACGGTTGCAAAAACATCCAGGTGATCATGTGATAATCGTAACTGTTCACGCGCTGACCAGGCTTGGCTTCCGGGGGATGTCCTGAACAGTTATATAATTTCAGTCAATGAATATGCCACGATACAGGCTTTTCTGAATTTTGATGAAACGCACCATGAACGAAACTTTAAACCTGGTCAGTAATCAAAGACGTACCTCAGCCAGTTCACGTCGGCGGAGAGCCGATGCCACGCAGAACGCTTTGCCGCTGTCCGCCCAATAAGGCCAGGCACTGCCTTGTTTCCCCACCAGCATTTGGCCATCTGTCGAGGGATGCCGAAAGATCCCCTGACGCGGGGTTCTCCCCAACCGCACGGCTCTTTTCAGGCGCACGTTTCCTCCCGGCCAGGGCACCGTTCTGATTCGCGGCGGCGTTTCCGGATTCAACCGGATTGCAGACATGCGTCATTTAAGCTCGATTGACGCTCGGACCGCAATATTCAAGAACAATGTTATGTCGTTACGGCAATGGCTCCCATGACCGCCAGTTCATTGGTGCCAGACCCAGAACCCTGCAACAAGAAAGGAACCGCAGCGCACGGCATGGCAACTGTTTCCTGTTCCGGGAGATTTCTCTGATGTGGCGGGATATTCTGAAATGGCATTTGCACTTTATGATGTATGCTGGATGCTGGATGTTGGTTAAACAAGGATTTGGAAGTTTCTTAGCCAGATTGCCTGAATATCCACGTGTAGGAGCGAAAGCATCATTGAAAAGGCTAATCTCGTAATGCAGTCCGACTTCCGTGTTTGGAGTTTTGAAAATGAATGCCTTGAATTTTTCGTTTTCCCGTTAATGGCCATTATCTGGGAATGTGCTGTAGAATACCAACGAAATAGCCGCTGTGAAACTAAAAGAACACAGCGTTGATATGTGCGCGTTCTGTTTTCCTAATATCCGCTTATGAACGAATATGCTGAGATGTCCAGAAATATTATAGGATTATTTACTGCTGAAACGTTCAGGATGAAAGACTGGTCGGATGATAGGCAACTGGCTCAGGCACCCTGCCTGAAACTCTCCGAAATATTTCATTTAATTTTGCTGGGCAATCACAAGACTTAAGACCGGCAAGCCGGACCGCGCACGTCCATTCTCCGACACCGGGGCCGACCCATGAAGCGAACCGCCCTCCCGACTGCAGAGGTCCGGAACCGGCAGCAATATCCCTCCCTCCCTGCCGGACGGGATTTTTCCGGGCGGAGCGGCAAGGCCGCCGGAGCGGACGGAAAGACTGCCCGCACTTGAGCCGCACAATCCGCCGGGGAGACTCCTTCCGGGCTTTCCCGCTCGTCGGCTTTTACGGGAATTCCCGAGGAACTTCCGTCCGAAACGGGCATCTTCGGGCAACCGACCGGGAGGCAACGACGGGGGTTACCGTCCGGGGGGAATTGGTGGATATCCCTCCCGCGGCAACGTATAATACGGAAAAATTCCCCCGAACGGGCCGGGAGGGCCATGAGGCTCCGCCCGGCAGTTCCCGAACCCCCCGAGGAGAGTCAGCTTGAAGCATGTCTTTCTAGGCCTGGGCCGCATGGGCTCCGGAATGGCCATGAGAATCCTTGACGCGGGGCTCCCGCTGGAAGTCTACAACCGCGACCTGTCCAAGGCCGCTCCCTTCAGGGAGCGTGGGATCAGGGTCCACGAAACCGTGAGGGACGCGCTCGACGGAGCGGACGCGGCCTTCACCATGCTCTCGGACGACCATGCCCTGAGGTCCGTAATCAACCGGGAAACCCTTCGGATCATGGCCCCGGGGTCGGTGCACGTGTCCATGTCCACAGTCGGCGCGGCATGCTCCGTGGAGACAGCGTTCCTGGCGGAGGGACACGGCGTGCGCCACCTGAGCGCCCCGGTCTTCGGGAGGCCCGAGGCCGCGGCCTCCGGGAAGCTCAGGCTGTGCGTGTCCGGCGATCAGCCGGCAAGGCTGGCCCTTGCCCCCCACCTCTCCTCCATGGGGGAAATCTGGGACTTCGGGAAGGACCCCGGGGCCGCCCCGGCGGTCAAGATCGCCGGCAACTTCATGATAGCGTCGCTCATCGAGACCCTCTCCGAGGCCTTCTCGCTCGTCGGGAACCACGGGGTGGAGCCCGAGGCCTTCTTCAGGATGATGTCCGGCACCCTCTTCGATGCCCCTGCGGTGAGAACCTACGGGGAACTCATCCTGGCAGGCTCCTTCGAGGAGCCGGGCTTCCCCCTGTCCCTGGGCTTCAAGGACGCGGGACTCGCGAAGGAGGCGGCGAGGCGCACCAGGACACCGATGGCCCTGGCATCGCTATTGGAGGACAGGTTCCTGCGGGCCATGGCCCGGGGCTGGGACAGGAAGGACTGGTGCGTCATATCCGACCTACAGAAGGAGGACGCCCGGAGCTGAAGGAGGCCGTCCTCCCCGGAGCGGCCCGGCCGCCTGCGGGAAACGCCGGCCGGCGCCCCTGCCCCGGAGCCTTCCGCCGCCCATCGAGCCCCTACTGCCTGAACGCCGCGGATCCCACGCCAGGCGGATCCCCCCCCTCGCAGTCACGGGGATCACCCCCGCTCGCCGTCACGCGGATCCCCCCCGCTCGCAGTCACGGGGATCACCCCCGCTCGCCGTCACGCGGATCCCCCCCGCTCGCAGTCACGGGGATCACCCCCGCTAGCCGTCACGCGGATCCCCCCCG
>JAISEQ010000006.1 GCA_031264045.1 Deltaproteobacteria bacterium | reverse complement strand
GGCCGGGAGCCGCCTGAAAGTGAGCGGCCGGCGTAAAGATTTCCTCGGGAAGGAGTCGGGGCGGACAGCCAGCGTCTCCGACGCCGCCGTGATCGGGGACATCGACATGCACGGGACGGCGCGGGCGCCGAGCTTCGGCAAGAGCATCGCCGACAACGGTTTCGGCATGTTCCGGAACATGCTCGGTCGCAAGCTGGAGGAACAGGGCAGGAAGCTCGTCGTGATCGACAGGTTCCATCCCTCGAGCAGGACCTGTTCCGGTTGCGGTGCCGTGAAGGACGCCCTCGGACTGTCCGAACGCGTCTACATGTGCGACTCCCGCGGACACTCGCGGGACCGTGACGTGAACGCCGCGCTGAACATCCGTGCCGGGGAACTCCGTTTGCCGGGGATCGCTCGCGAAAAGAACCGCAGGACATGCGGGGTTATCCCGGACGCTGATCTGCGGGCCTGAGACGGCATACGGGAAGCCCCCGGGCTTTAGCCCTGGGTATGTCACGACGGAACGATCACCTGACGTGTCCTGACATCCTGAACCGCAGGGCGGTCGCTCGGGCTCCGCCGAGCTCCGCCGTTTGCCGAATTCGCATATGCCCGGAATCATCCCCGCGTCCGGGATGCGGGCGGCACCGCTCTCCAAGACGTCCCCGCCCTATTGCCCGACGAAGCCGCGACATCATAGGGCACCTGATGCGGCGATAGCTGTAGAGTACCTGTCGATAGGAAAAATCATACGCAAGCCATCTGACGAATGAGCCAAGAACAGTGCAAGAACAGGGAATGTGCAATGCGGACTCAATTTATAGATTTCAAGAAACAGCGATCCACCATTGGAAGTTCACTTGGCGGGATCATAAATGATTGAGGCATGGCCCGGCCCAGTTCTGCCCGGGCACCTGATCGGAAAGGTTCAACGATATTTTCCGTCCAGTGCAGATACAGTGCAGTAGTTAAAAAATTTCCGGTACGACCTACCCTGCAGATGTACGTTAGCGGGAGTCCAGGCCAAGGCCGTCCGTTCTTGACTGTCCCCCATCGGCTGTCGCCCCTCCCCGCCCTGAACCGGCATTGGCCGGGAAGTCCGTGGCATGTCCGGTACGACTGGCCGATGCCCCCCCCGGCAGCCCCGGCAAGGCTCCATCAACCGCGAGGCAGGCGGTTTCCGAAACCCATGAAGGGATATTGAACCGTCCCTGATTTTGTGGTAAGGTTCATTCAGAGGTTTTGGATACTATAACCAGTGAAATCAACGCAATCATCGGTGGACCCCACGGCGCCGCCTCCGACAGCCCTGCTAAGGCGTTGTTCTCGTTGCTCGAAGCCGGTCTTTCTGACCCAACGTGCAAAGACGATATTGAACGTGTACGAAGGGCATATTCCAAGGTTCTTGAGGATTCGGTGCCTGCGGGGCAAGTAGCTACGGACCGACAGGCTCTCGCAAAAGCCGCATCATCGTCAAAAATATCCGAAACCCCCTTTGATTTCAAGTTTTCCATCGGTATAGTCGTTACTGCTTTGGCCCTAATCGCTTCTATTGTCACGCCGATTGTCGTGCATTATCTCAACAACTTAACCGACCGGATAACTATTTTCGAAACCGGAATCAATGGCAGGATATCTGATTTACAAACCAACATGAACGACAAGTTCGCTGCCGTGAACGACAAGTTCGCTACCGTGAACGACAAGTTCGCTGATTTAGGAAAACGGATAGACGGGGTTGAAGCCAGGCTGGGAAAATTGGAGGACACAGTCATGCTCATGCTGGAGGATATCGCGAGACTGCTAGGTTCCGCGTACGGATCCCAGGCAACCGGGGCTGGCCGACGTCCAGTCCCGCCAAAGGGCGATCGCGTCGACTCAGAGCTTCCCGGCCATGGCGGGGCGGCCGAACCCCGCCCCGAGTGACCGCCGGGCGCGGGTTTCCGCCAGCCTTCATGCCTCCGCGGCTCAGGCCGACTCCCGCTTCGGCGGCAGAGGGTTGCCGGACGCTTCGCCTCCCGATTCCGCCGGCGGCACCCGGCCCCCCTTACCGGTAACCGTCCGCGCACCATCCCCGCGTGCCGGAGGTGAGGATGCGCCCCCCTCCCCAAGCTTCGGATTTCGAGAACCGGCAGTCCTCCGTTGGAATCCCCGTCGGAGGGCTGCCTGCGGACAGGCCCGCATCGTTTCCGAATCCCGAAGCGCCATCCACTTCCCTCTTCATCCGCCCATGCTCCCCCTCCAGCACTCCTCCTGAAAGGCGAAGAGGCCCGCCCGCGCCTGGAATGGCGGGGGCGGGCCTCCCGCAGACGCTTTCGCGGCCGCTGGCCGCGCCGGGGATCTCCGCCGCCGGACGGCGCGAGGTGCCGGGTCAGCGGGCAGAAGCGCCCTCCCCCGCCTTGCCCCTGGCAGCGGCGGAGCCGGGGGCCGCAGGCACGGTGAGGGTCACCTTGCGGACGGCGGCGGTGGAGTACAGGCGGTTCACGGCGTTCACGTAGGCGCGGATGGAAGCCTTTATGATGTCCGTGGAGGCCCCCTTGCCCATGGCCTTGATGCCGTCCTGGGCCAGTGTCACCTGGGCCTCGCCCATGGCGTTGGAGCGCTCCGAGGTGGCCTCGATCTTGAAGTTCTCCAGGCGCGGATGGACGCGGATGATTCGCTTTATGGCCGCGTAGGCCGCCTCCACTGGGCCGCGGCCGGTGGCCGCGTCGGTGAGGTCCCCGCCCTCCAGGGAGAGCGTCACCGTGCAGGTGGTGTTTTCGCCGCCGACGTGCATGGAGTACTCCTTGAACTCGTAGCGGAACTCCGGCTGCACGGCGGAGAAGATCTCGTCGGCTATGATGGCCTCGATGTCCCCGTCGGTCGCGTCCTTCTTCTCGTCGCAGAGGCGCTTGAAGATCTCGAACGCCCGCGTGACCTCGGTGTCTGTCAGGTTGTAGCCCAGGTGCTCGAGGCGGTCCCTGAAGGCGTGGCGGCCCGAATGCTTGCCCAGGACCATCACCGCGGGGGTGCTCCCCACGTCCTCGGCCCGCATGATCTCGTAGGTCTCCCTCTTGGCGAGCACCCCGTGCTGGTGGATGCCGGACTCGTGAGCGAAGGCGTTCGCCCCGACCACGGCCTTGTTGGGGGGAACCGCCACTCCGGAGAGGCGGGCCACCAGGCGGCTCACTGGGTAGAGGCGGCGCGTGTCGAGCCTGAAGTCCAGCCCGTAGAAGTCCCGGCGGGTGCGGACGGCCATGGCCACCTCCTCCAGGGCGCTGTTCCCGCCGCGCTCGCCCATGCCGTTAATCGTGCCCTCCACCTGGCGCACCCCGGCGCGGACGGCCGCGAGGGAGTTCGCGACCGCGAGTCCCAGATCGTCGTGGGCATGGACCGAGAAGATCACCTCCGGCGGGGCGCCCACGCCCTCGATCACCCTGCGGCACAGGGTGTGAAACTCCTCGGGGAGGGCGTAGCCCACTGTGTCGGGGATGTTCAGGACGGTGGCCCCCGCCTCCACGGCGGTCCGGAAGATCCTTATCAGGAACTCGGGGTCCGAGCGGGAGGCGTCCTCGGCCGAGAACTCCACCTCCGGGGCCAGCGACCGGGCCAGGAGGACTCCCTGGCGGGCCTGGGCGAGCACCTCTTCGGGGGTCATCTTGAGCTTGTATTCCATATGTATGGGCGAGGTGGCGATGAAGACGTGAATCCGGGGGTTCTCGGCATGGGCGAGGGCCTGGGCCGCGGCCCTGATGTCCCCCTCCCTCGTGCGGGCGAGCCCGCAGACCGTGGAGGTCTTCACCTCCCTGGCTATCGCCTGGACGCAGCTGAAGTCGCCCGGGGACGCCGCCGGAAATCCCGCCTCGATGACGTCCATTTTCATCCTGGCGAGCTGCCGGGCTATCTGGAGCTTCTCGTCCACGTTCAGGTTCACGCCCGCGGCCTGCTCCCCGTCCCTCAGGGTAGTGTCGAAGAACTGAACTCGCCCGACCGCGGTCTCTTTCGCCGGGCCGTCCGTCTTGTCTTTTTCCATGGTAAAAACCCCCTGGAGGATGTCCGCCGGACCGAAAGGGGCGGACGCTGCGGCCGACCCGGGAAGAAGGGTTCCGCCCGGGCGGGCATTGCCCGCGCAGGCGCGGGCACAAAAAAAGCCGGGCTGACCCGGCTGGAAGGATATCACGAAAGGCTTGCGCTCAACCTAGGTCATGACGTCCCTTGCCGGGTCGGCCCCACAAGGCCGACCGTAAGGACGAGGACCAGGACGGAGGAGGAGACGGCGGAGCGGGGGCGCACCCCGGCCGCGGTGCCGGGGTTCTTGCTGCCGCGCTCTGACGTCATGGAGATCATGGGATGCCGCTGCCTTCCGTAGGAAATCCCCGGACGGCGGATGCCGACCGAAAACTCAGTAATTGATTATAGCTGCTTTTACCGGCCTGTCAAGCCCTTTTTTCCTGTCCTCCCGTCCCGCCGTCCTCGGCGTCCGGGCGGAGAGCCGGGAACTGGACAGTCCGCTCCACGCCAAGGCCGTCCGCTATCTCCTCCCCGCTTCCCCCCGGAGGATAAGCCGTCCCCTCCCTCCGGGGAGCCGGGGGCCGACGGCGGCCTCGGGCCGACTGCGGGCGGGGAACAGGAAGAGAACGGACCGGAAGACGGAAGGAGGGAAGGGTAACGGAGGGACAAAGTGTCGGAGGCGGAACGGAGGAACTGGGCGCCGGAGGCGGGACGGAGGAACTGGACGCAGGAGGCGGGACGGAGGAACTGGACGCAGGAGGCGGAGCGGAGGTCTAAAGGGCCGGAGGCTGGTCTGAGGACCGGGCACGGACCCGAGACGCGGAGCCCGGAGGAAACCTGACCTCAACCCCGGCCGCAGCCGCCGCCCGGAATGTCGCCCGGCACTCCGGGGCTTCCGGAGGGGCCGCGTCTCGCGCGGGCGAGAAGCACCGACTTGAAGCTGGAGGGCGGGAGAGGCCTTCCGGCCTCCCCGTAATCGGAGGAAAGCGCCTCGAAGCCCGTGCGGGCAAGGCCTGGGCAGGCTTCGGATGCCTCCCGGAACGCCTCGGGATCGGTCACGAGAGCCCTCAGGCGCGGCCAGGCCCGGCAGATGGGCGGCTTCACGGGATGGATCAGGCATATGCCGTCCCTGAACAGGAGGCAGTGCCCGCCGGGTCCGGCGGCGCTGGCCACCGAGTAGAGCCCGGAGGGCTCCCTGTCCAGGAAGAGCTCCGCGAAGCGCGGGAAATCGAGCCCCAGGAAGGCCGCCGCCGCCGCGGCGCCCCGGAGGTCCAGGTACACGCCGCCGCGTCCGCGGCAGCACTCCCCGCACATGCGGCAGATGAAGGCTGGGGGAGCGCTCAAGCGGAATCTCCGTGGGTAAGGAGGATCGCCCGCCTGAGGCCCGCGGGCGGGACCCCGGCCCGAGGGCCGCGAGACCGGGCCGGGGGAAGGGCCCCGGCCCGCCGGGCCGTCTGGGATGCGGGGATCCCCGCGCTAGGACCTCGAGGCCAGGGACGAGCGCCTGCCGTTGTAGCGCTCCACATCGTACTGCCTGGTCACGTCCACCACGTAGAGCTTCTCGATGGCCTGCTTCAGGGGTACCGAGGTGAACTCGCCGTTGCGGTAGGCGACCATGCGACCGAAGTCCTCCTCCAGGATGAGATCCACGGCGGAGATGCCGAAATAGCGGCCCATCAGCCTGTCCCTGGAGGTGGGGGAGCCGCCGCGCTGGATGTGGGAGAGGACAACGTGACGGGTCTCGTAGCCCGTCTGGCGCTCCAGCTCCTTGGCCAGAGTGCTCCCGATGCCTCCCAGGACCTTGTGGCCGAAGCCGTCGGTCTTGTCGGAAAGGTAGACCTCCTCGCCGCCGGAGGCCTTGGCCCCCTCTGAGACCACCACCACGTCGTAGCGCACGCCAGCGTTCCGGCGGCGCTGGAGAAGGCTCGCGACCTTAGCGACGTCGAAGTCGTGCTCGGGGATGAGGATTATGTGGGCCCCCGCCGCCTGCCCGCCCTCCAGGGCGAGCCAGCCCGCGTGGCGGCCCATCACCTCCACCACGAAAATCCGGTTGTGGCTCCCGGCGGTGGTGCGGAGGCGGTCGACCTCCTCGGTGATGACGTTGAGCGCCGTGTCGTATCCCAGCGTGTAGTCGGTGGAGTTCAGGTCCCGGTCGATGGTCTTGGGGATGCCTACGACCTTCTGCCCCAGGTTGTAGAGCTTGTGGGCGACGGACAGGGTGTCCTCGCCCCCTATCGCCACTATGGAGGTGAGCCCCAGACCGGCGATGTTCGCCAGGCACTTCTGGCTCTGGTCGTCCTTCTTGTTGAACGGGTTGGTGCGCGAGGTGCCCAGGTTGGTTCCGCCGTAGCGGTCCCACGTGCGGACCACCAGCTCGTCCAGGGGCTGCACCCACTTCTCCACGGACGCCGGGTCGGCGGGGTCCACGTCCACCAGCCCCTTCCAGCCGTCCCTTATGCCGACGACCTCCACGTCCATATCCCGCCCGCGGGCCAGGTGCGGGTCCAGGGCGGTCTTCACCACCCACTTGATGGCGCTGTTCAGGCCCGCGCAGTCGCCGCCTCCGGTAAGAATCCCTATCTTGTGGTGCATTTCGGCCCTCCTTAAAGGCCTTTCGGGCGCCTGGCCCCTCCGCTCCCCCGCCACTCCTCAGAACCGTGCCCCCCGACGGCTCGGGAAAGCGGCTTTAGGAAGGGGAGGCAGAACGGGGTGCCCCGCGGACGTAGCAAAAAAACGGTATCGCGGTCAGGGGGCCGGGACGGCCCGGCGACGAGCCATGGCCTCCGGTCCGATCCAGATTAACACAGATCCGCAAGGCCGCCTAAGAACCCGGCCCCCTGCCGGGAATGCGGCAGGAAACGGCCGGGCCCCGGAGTCCGGACACTCTGGGAGGCCGGTCTCCGAGGAGGATTCGTCATGCGGGGAGGAGGGCGGGGACCTCAGGCCGGTCTACCCGGGCCGTGACTGAGGGAGCGGGACGGCCCGCCGGGAGGACCGGAAAGCAGGAGGCCGACTCGGGCAGGGAGTAGGACCGGAAAGCAGGGGGCCGACTCGAGCAGGGAGTAGGACCGGAAAGCAGGGGGCCGATGCGGGCAGGGGGTAGGACCGGAAAGCAGGGGGCCGATGCTGGCGGGGAGTAGGACCGGAAAAAAGGAGCCCGATGCGGGCAGGAAAGCGGGAGGCCGAGACGGGAAGGGGGGCGCCTCATAAAGCAGCAGTAATCCATGGCTTATCTCCCCTGGCGGTTCAGTCGTCAAGGATTGCTTGACGACTGGGTGTTAGGCCCGGTCAGGGCTGGCGGGAAGCAAGGGCTTCTCGTTCTCAGTTTGCCATAACGTCAGCCATCTTATTCATAATGCTGGGGATGATCACCTTTCGCGTGACATACCCCGGGCTAAAGCCCAGGGGCTTCCCGTATGCCGTCTCAGGCCCGCCAGATCAGCGTCCGGGCTAACCCCGCATGTCCTGCGGTTCTTTTCGCTAGCGATCCCCGGCAAACGGAGTACCTCGGCACGGATGTTCAGCGCGGCGTTCACGTCACGGTCCCGCGAGTGTCCGCAGGAGTCGC
>JAISEQ010000005.1 GCA_031264045.1 Deltaproteobacteria bacterium | reverse complement strand
TATTTCTGGCCATCTCCAGACAACTTCACCTCCTTTGAAATCAGGAAAGCCGAACTCGGAAACCTCAATCCAGTTTCCATCCTCTTTCACAGCGGCTATTTGACAATCGACCGCACAATCGCATCAAAAAGGATCATTAAAGGGAAAAAGGAAACAGTAACAACATTCACTTTCAAAACTCCCAACGTAGAAATCGAACTGGATTACGAGGTTTCCCTTTTTAACGATGCATTCGCACCGAATCATACATATTTAAGTAATTTATCGAAGAAGCTACCGAACGCGTTGTTGAATAAAAACTCCGTTGAAGTGGCAACCCTTCTTCAAGACATTCTGACATCAATATCTTTCAACCAACATCCAACATACAATGAACTCGCCATTTCTGAACAGCTCCATATCACATAACTCAACCAAAACTGAAAAATATTACCTTGCCATACTCCATGCATCATTTTTTGCCGCAGGATTCGAAGTCCACAGCGAAGGAACTTGTGCCCATGGACGTAACGACATCACCTTGTTCCTAAACAATAATGTCCGAGTGGTAATCGAGCTTAAATACTGCAGACCAGCCAAGTCGATCAAAATGGACAGCAACACCGTAAATCCAGACAAAGCTCATACAGACAGCAATATCGCTGCAAAGGAGATTTCGGTCGCCCTTGACAGAGCCGAAAAACAGATAAGGAAACAGGACTACGCCGGACCATACAGATCAGCCAACTGCAAAGTATTGTGCTTGGCCCTGGCGCTTCGCGGACGTGACCAGGTGGGTGTGCGCTTCTTTGATTACTAGCAATCTTCCTGTTTTAAATTGCGGTAGTTATAGCCATTCATCAGAAACAATGTAAATCTTGTATAACCAGCACTCAAAATATTAATATATTTTATAGCCTTATAATTCTTACTGTCTGTACTCATATTCAAAAAATTTAGTTCTCAGATTCCAAAAATGAAATAATCCGATACGAAACTGGACACGGTTCGCGCCATTCCAGACCGGATCCTGGCCCGACAACCTTTGCGGGCTCGAGACGCCGACGGTACCTTGGCCTCCGCCCACAATCTCGGAATTGAAGAAACTTGCGCTACCCCGCAAACAGGGCTACCGGGAAGAAGTCGAAGAAGTCGAAGACAGGAACATCCGCCACGAGTTTAAGATGAGCGCCGCTCACAAGCCTGACAAGCAAATAGGCATTGTCGCCATTACCTCTTGGCTGATCCCCAAGGTGTCTTGACGTTTTCCGGAGCTATCAATTTTTATGTCGATGCCCTGAATTTCACCATTAATGACTGAATTTCGCCATCAAAGCCCAGCTCGCCCTCAATTTCGCTTTTGAGGCTATCTGATTTTCCTTCGAACTGTCTGAAACCAGCCTCAGTTTTGGTCCGGTTCATCTCCATGACATGCGCAAGTTGATCCATTTTCCGGGCCGATACAAACTCGGGAGTGAAAAAGGGTCCCTGCTTAAGGGGGCGCGTCAACGGTCCATCGGGGCCCGGTCGACCTTCCCGGTCCGGATTCATAATTCTTGCGCGAGGAAACCCCTGGAACTTATTCAGGGGAAGAATCGCGCCATCCTTTCTTTGGGTGAAACGTATCCATCACTGCTGTGCCGACTCCTTGTACGGCTCGATTTCGTAGAGATATCCGTTGCCTCTTTGGAGCAACCGGCAGTATTTCCAGGAACTGGAAATCAATCCGTATGTGGTCCTTATGGCGAACTACCCGGACCCCCTTACGGCGACCCTGCCGACATGCGTCCCAACGTGCTTGCCTTTGGGGACGTCAGCCCTAACGATGTCGCCTGTCCTAAAACCGCGGACGTCCTTGGAAGAAGGAAACAGGAGACGCGGGAACCCGAACCTGTCAGGCTTGGTTCGCTGGTACTGCCCCCTGCCGCAGCAGGAAACGACCGCAGTCGGCAACTTCCAGTCCTGGAGCTCTCCGATTCTGCCCACGCATGCGGCGTCCAGGGCGTGAGACTTGGGAATTCCGAAACGGCTCCTGTTGAACTTGGTCAGTCCGCCGCTGCCGATGGACACAGGCAGATCGGTATCCTTCAGCCGATTGAAGATCTCCCAGCGCGTCGCGTTGACTGCCGCCGCGTCCCGCAGGGGCGCGGACGCGCGTTTGAGGATCAGTTTAGCAAGTTCCGGCTTCCTTGCCAGAAACGTTTTCAGGTCCAGGGAACCCTTCTTCCGGTTGCATTCGGCACAGGCGAGGGTCAGGTTGCTTACTCGGTCGCTGCCTCCCCCGGCCTTCGGCACTATGTGATCGATCTGCAGGGGAACGCCGTCCTTGCCGCAATATGAACATTTCCTGCCGAACTTCTCCAGAAGGTATTCGCGAACCTCGTATCCCAGCAATGATCCCTGCTGGTATTCCGTCCCGGAGATTTCCGGGTTAAGAATCTTCTGAGTGTCGAAGCGGACTGTCTCGACCGCGATGGCTAGCAGCGGGACTGATTTCATGATTGAACTTGTGAAACTTAGGACCGAATCCACACGATGACGAACCGAAGGGGGAAGCCAGCCTTTCTGTCTGCTTCGATTCAGGAACCTGGGTTTCCTGTAGCGGAGGTTGGCGGATCTCCTTCTACGGCGATAATTCTTTCTCTGCTCCAATTTCTTCGATATGGCGGCCCCGCGGTGCCTGATCTCGAAGAGGCTGATAACCCTGACGGCTGGTCCGTCTCCGTCCTGTGTCTCGTCCAGCGGCAGGACCAGAGCCGCGCCGGTGGCCTTGCTGCCTGGATCCAGCTTGAGTGTCAGGGGATGTACGACCGAATCCTCGACCAGACAATCCACAAGCCGGATCGTGAACGGGAACCTCTTGTGGATCCTGGCCCTGCCTTTCGACAGAAGCTTGTGTGCCCGTTTCCGGGAACAGGGATCCAACGGCTTCTTGTGCCTGTCGAGGACGAAGACTTTTAGCTGCTGCATATTGAGAATACTTGAATAAATGCCCTTACGGGCGCATGGCGGGTCCTGTTCGGACCGCTCCCCTCGGGAATGTTGCATGTCGGCGTCGCGCCCCGGCCCGTTTCGTGCTTACCCTTGGCTTGTCTACAGCCGGGGCTTCCAGCGGGCGGGACTGAGGAAGCATCCCACCGTGAGTCTTTAACCTGCATGCAACGTTAGCATGATATGCACTGCTGACCCTGGTCAACCTGAGCTTGCTTTCTCAAGCCCACCCGCCTTGGCGGGGGGTAGTTGACAAGGTTCTTCCTGTGCCGCCGTCTTCCGATTCTCGCCCTAATCATGACCGGCGACAGACCGCTTTGAGCCGGGGGATGAACGGAAGCGATTAAAGCGGGGGGAGTCGGAAAACCGGAGAAGAAGCGGAGCCTTTTCAGGGCATCGGCATGGAAAAACCGAATTTCACAAACCGTAGACCGTCGGGGATGCCCTTTCATCCGGAACTGCACAGAACCTCGCGCACACCGGGACACTCGTCCCGGACCCGGCAAGCTCTCCCGCCCCCCGCTCCGGCGGCTACGGGTTCACCGTCCTCCCCGTGGAATCGCTCCGGCCGAAGCCGATGGCGAAACCGATTACGATGCCTATGCCGAAACGAAAGCCATCGGCCGCGCCCCCGCCCGACCGCGAGCCGCCATGCCGATGCCGACCGGGGGAAGGAGAGCGGGGGGGTTAAGACCGGGCACGCCTGAGATCCGGAGCCCGGCGGCTTGCCTGGGCGGCGGACCCTGAATCATGCGGACGGGAACGGGGGGAGGATCCCCACCGGGGTCCGGGAAGCGCCCTGGCGGCACTCCCGACCTGCCGAATTGCACTTTGCCCGGAAAACGCCTTCCGTCCCGACGGCCAAAAACGCGAAACGGCCGAAGAGCTCCCCTCTCCGGCCGTTTCGTGTTCCCCGTTCCAGCCTAACCGCAGAACCGGAAACGGGAAAGCCGCCCCGGAGGACCGTCCGGGCGGCGCCTACGGGCTGGGGCGAGCCCCCCTAGGCTCCCCCCGACCCGGGGATCAGAACATGAACACGAACGCCGCGGTGGCGGTGTGCATGAGAGTGTTGGAGCCTCCCGCGCCGTCGTAGTTAATCGCTATGACCATGGTCTCAGGCACCACGTAGCTGAAGCCCAGCCCCCAGGTGCCCACAGTCTGATCCCAGCAGGTCATGAAGCCCAGGTTGGTGGCGTTGGGGGCCATGGCCCTGCTCGCGAAGCCGGGGATGGGCTCCTTGCTGAGGCGGTGGTTCGCGCCCAGGCGGAACGAGAAGCCCGTGAGTCCGGAGTTGTATTTGAACTTCACCCCGTAGCTTACGAGGTTTGTGACGGAGCTGTCGCTCGTGAAGTCGGTCGGCCCGGTGCCGGGACCCCAGTTGTTCATGTCGTTCAGGACGACCTGGACCGTGCGCCATCCGACGTAGGGGTCGATGAGCCAGTTCTGGGACAGGCTGAAGTCCTTGTCCCACCAGGCTATGAAGGAGAAGACGCGGTCATCGAAAGCGGTGACCGATCGCCTCTCCGGGACGCCGTTGAAATACTGTGTCTCGTTCCCGCTGTAGGTGTCCCATGCCTCCATGACGCTCACCTCGAAGTTGCCGGCCGTCCTGGAGGTGAAGTTCGCGATGAAGCCCGCCAGGTGGGAGGAGAGGTTGATTTTGGAGCGCCCCTCGAACGCCGCCTCGTCCGGGACGAGCATGCCCGCCTTGTAGGAGGTGTATCCGTACTTGTAGAGGAACGACACCTTCAACCAGTCGGTGAACTGCTTGCCGGCTATGAAGATGAGGGCGTAGGACTGTGAGGTGCCTTCGGAGAGCTTGAGCTTGGTGCCGCCGATTTTGCCCGTCACGTTGCCGTGGTGGACGTAGTCCCACTCTGGAATGATCGAGAAGGTGACACCGGAGCCTCCGTCGCCGGCCGGGGGGGCCTCCTCGTGGAGGGGGGCCTGCTGGGCTTTCAACATCACGTCGCGGAAGGCCTTCCCCCTTTCGAAGTCGCCGGCGTTGCCGGCGAATGCGGTGCCGGAGACCGCGAGGAGCAAGAGGGCGGCGGACAGCGCGAGAGCCGAACGAGTTGTCATGGAAGCCTCCTGAATCGGCCGGCCCTCCGGAAGAGCCTTCCTCCGCCCGGCACACTCTGGTGGGCGGGCCGGGGCCCGGCTGGTAGATGAGAAAACGGAAAACCACTATATAGTTATTTGCAGCTGAAAAACCGCGCAATAGCTTCAAAGGACCCGGAGCGGCCGAGGTCACGGGGGGAGCAGAGAGAGCCAAAACGGGGTATTTTCAAGAACAGGGGGGATATTACTATTTAGCGGTTTCTCTGTCAATCCATTTTTTTACAAAAGAAAAATTTATTTGCTGCCCCTCCGCACCCCCGGGAATAGACGCCCCCCTCCCCTCCCTTTCCCTGAAAACCGCACCGTTACTGCGCCACAATGCCTCCGGGGGCCATAACTGTTCCCTCAACGGCACCGTCCCTGCCGACAGACGACCGCAGCCCCGTAACGAAACAGGGCTATGATGGCAGCATCAATACCAGGAAAGCTAATAAGGCGAATCGAGACCGAACCGCTTAAGAGGGTTCAACCCCTCAGAAACGCCTCTCGGAATCTCCGGACTTCGGACTGCCGACACCCACACCCCCCCACGGGCCGTCCCTGTCCCCCGAACCGTTTCCAGGCCCTCCGAGCGGACATATCCGCCCTGCCTTCCTCCGTCCCCCGACCGCCCGGCTCCCTGATACGGGACCAGCCTCCGCATCTCCATCGTCCCGTCCCCGCCAAATCATCAGCTCCGCATCTACCATCCCCTCCAATCCCCCACCATCCCCTCCAATCCCCCACCATCCCCTCCAATCCCCC
>JAISEQ010000501.1 GCA_031264045.1 Deltaproteobacteria bacterium | reverse complement strand
GGGGGGGGCGGCGCGGGGGGGGGGGTTTGCCGGGGGGGCGGGGGGGCGGGGGTGCGGCGCGGCGGGTGAGGACGGGGTCAGGGGCGGATCGGACGGGAAGTGTGCCGGATCACCGGAGGAGGCCGTTGCGGGTTCCCGAGTCCGGGGGGCCGGGGGCCAGTCTGCGGGCAGAGGGGGTTGAAGCGGAAGTACTTCTGGCGGGCCAGAGAGGCTGAGGCGGGAGGCGGCAGGATGTCTTCGTCGTCGTCGTCCGGCGGGCCGCCCGGTCCGCTGCCCTGAAGGCTTAGGGCGTCGGCTGGATCGCCCATGGGCGCGGCCGGCCCCTCGTCGGGGAGGGGCGTTCACGTCGGACCCTTCCTGCGCAGGAGGCCGACCAGGAGCACCGCCGCCACGATGATGGCGCAGGCGAGGCCTATCACGCCGAGGAGAGGGAGGCCGTGCCAGAAGGGGGGTTCGTTGTTGCTGAAGATGAAGGCCGAGCCCAGGATGAGCGCGGAGAGCACCAGGGCCGTGGAGACGCGGAAGGCGGCCGCGCGGACCGCGTCCTCCAGGAAATGGAGGTTCTTGATCTTCATCTCCGAGCGGATGCGTCCGCTCCGGAGCATGTCCAGGAAGGGGGCGAGATCTTTGGGGAGCCACTTCGCGGCATCCAGCACGTCGTCGGCGCGGCCGGCAAGCTCCCGGATGAACCTCTCGGGGGAGTAGCGCTCGCGGAAGATCTGCGCCACGACCGGCTTCGCCTCCTCCAGGATGTTGAAGCCGTCGTCCAGGAGGGCGCCCAGGCTCTCGAACTGGATGAGGGCCTTCACCAGAAGGAGGAGATCCGGCGGGGTCCTGAGCCTGTGCTGGTGCATGATGTCTATGACGTCCCGCATGCAGGCGTTCAGATCTATGTCCTTCAGGGTCTTCGACAGGTGGTTCTCGAGCAGCGCCGAGAGATCCAGCTCCAGGCGGTCCCTGTCGGTCCGGCCCGGGCTTCCGGCTATCCTCAGGACCGCCCTGGCGCAGGCCGAGGCGTCCTTCCTCACTGCGCCCTTGGCGAGGTTCAGGAGCTCGTCCCTGGTCTCCTTGGTTATCTGCCCCGTGAGCCCGAAGTCCATGAAGCTCACGACGGGGCCGGGGAGGGCGTAGAGGTTGCCCGGGTGGGGGTCCGCGTGGAAGAAGCCGAAGAGCATTATCTGCTCCAGGGCG
Organism: Deltaproteobacteria bacterium; assembly: GCA_031264045.1. GTDB lineage: Bacteria > Desulfobacterota > Desulfarculia > Adiutricales > Adiutricaceae > JAIRZX01. The sequence continues at coordinate 15,159 of JAISEQ010000501.1, read as the reverse complement.
ATTCTCGCGGTCAGGCGGGCGAGCTCCCTCGCGTCTATGCCCGCGTCGGCCAGGCCGTGGGCGTCGTCGAAGCGGGTGCCGTAGAGCTTCTCCATGACGATGGTGTTCTCGGTGCAGAGCCTCGGCACGAGGGCGGGGATCTTCACGTCCTGGCGGGTGCCGTACAGACGGCTGAAGCGCTGGATGTTGGCCGCCTCGGCGCGGAAGTTCAGCTCGTCCACGAGGCTCCTGCCGAACTCGCCCGCGACGTCCGTGGGCTTGACGATCCTGATGTTGGGAAGCCTCTTCTCCGCCTGCTGGGCTATCTGCATGAGGATGTTCAGATCCGTGGCCACCTTGCGCTCCAGGCCGGGCCTGCGGACCTTGACCACCACCTCGGAGCCGTCCGGAAGGATGGCGGAGTGGACCTGGCCCACGGAGGCGGCCGCGAGCGGCTCGTCGGAGATTTCCCTGAAGGCGCCTGCGCCCAGACTGTCCAGGAGAATCCTGCGGACCTCGTCCCTGGGGATGGGGGGGACCTTGTCCTGGAGCTTGGAGAGCTCCTCTATGTAGGAGGGCGGCATGAAGTCCCGGCGGGTGGAGAGGTACTGGCCGAGCTTTATGAAGACCAGGCCCAGCTCCTCCAGCGCGAGCCTGAGCCTTCTGGGGCGGGAGCTGGTGGCCTCCGCCACTGGGAGCCCGGCAATCTTCCGGAACCGGCTCACCATGCCCTTCAGGCCGACGTCCACGACCAGGTCCCCGAACCCGAATTTGGCCAGCACCGAGATGACTTCGGTTATGCGGCCTATGTTGCGGTAGGCGCGGGTCATCTTGAAGATTGTCGGCTGATCCTGGCTCATTGAGGAGGCTCCTTTCAGGGGAGGGGAGCGGGAGGCCTGCCCGGGAGGCGGGGGCGGAGGCGCCCGGGACGCGCGCGGGGGCGGGGGCGGAACGGGCGGGAAGGGGGCCCGGCGGGGAGGGTGGAGGGTGGAGGGTGGAGGGGGCGGCCGCGACCGAAGGGCCGGGGGAGGAACGGAAGCGGGACGGCAGGCCGGAGCGGCTCCGTCCGGCCCCTGCGGGCCGGTTTCGATTATAGCACAGGGTCAGGAGGGACAAGGCGAGATTGTGCATTAAAGGGGCGCGTCCGTGAAGAAGGCCTTCCGTCCGGGCGCCGTGCCGGGGCGGATCGGAGGGGACTGGCTCTTCCGAGCGGCCGGACGTCAACGTCCGGCTCCATGAACGGATCGGCCGGAACGTTCCGGCGCGGGACGCGGCACGGCGCGCGGCCGTTTCATGCCGGGGCGTCCCGTGCGGCGTCTGGCCGGAAATTCTTCCCCGTTCACGGCGGGAGTGCCGCGGGGCGCCTTCCTCCGCCGAATCCCGCGTATCCGGCGGGCCGATGCCGCCGGGCACTGACGTTTTCCGGAACGCTTCGGCACGGCCGCGCGGCTTCCGGAAGGGCGCGGCGCCCGCCCTGCGGACCGGGACAGTCGCCTGCGGATGCCGGACGGACGTAATGCCGGGGCTCCGGGGCGAGGGACGCGGGGACCGGCGGAGGATCACGGGCTCCACCATGGGGAATTCCCTATCGGGCGGGAGTTTTGCGTTGTAAAAAAATTTCGGCCGGTGGGCTCCCCGGCCGTCCGCGGCGGTCCGGCGGCAAGCCGCCGCTCGGGGAAACCGGTCGCGCGTGGGCTCCTGCGGCGGATGGCGGACCGAAATCGTGCCGCGACCGCGCGGCGTTCCGCCCCCCCGGCGCCGGTCCCGCCTAGGGAGCCGGAAGGCGCGGCCCCTGACCGGTCGGAGAGGTAAGCCCGGGCGGGGAGGGGTGCCGCTTCCCCGGCCTGCCGTACCGGCCATCCGGCCTTCCGGCTTTCCTGCCTTCCTGCTTTTCGGCTTTTTGGGCGTCCGTCCGTACTGGCCTCGGGTCCCCTGCCGTCAGGAAGCCGTGCGCCTCGGTCTTACGGATGAATGGGGACGCCTTCCCCGGAGGAACTCCCGGGGCGCGTGACTGCCGGTCGGGCTCCGGGGCGCCTTCCTGAAACTGGTCCGCCGGGGTGCCCGCCGACGGGGAGCGGGGAAGCGGGGAAGCGGGCCCGGCAGGGCCGGTTCTGCCGGGTCCTTATAATAATGTTGTGCCGAAGGAGCGGGAAGGCTGATGTCCGTCGGCTTCACGTCTGCAGGCCGGTGCGCTCCATTGTGGCCGACGGGTTTCCGGGCACTGCGGGATGGGGCTCTGGGCGGGCATCGGGTTCGGAGCGCTATTTGTCGTGCTTGCCCGGGTTTTTTGGGATATGCTAGTATGACTGGACTCCCGACCTTGCAAGCAAGCCGTTTCCGCTTGCCCGGGACGGAGGATCCGGGGACGGGACTGGCGGGGCAATCCGATGGCCGGAAGCCCCCGAAGCCCCGAAGGCTAAGGCGATCCAACAGATGCGGCCCGCCGCTGGCCCGGCCCCCTGTCCGCAGGGTGGTGCGCGGACCCGCGGCAAATCCTCAGGCCTAGGAAGAGTCACATGAGCGAAAAAGACACCGAAGACGCCGCCGTCAGCAAGGCCGAAACCGTGTCCGGGGACACCGGAAGCGGGGACGCGGCCGCCAGCGCCCCGGCTCCCGGGGCCGCTCCCGCCCAGGCCGCTCCGGTCGGGGAGAAGGCCGATTCCGGAGAGAAGGCCGACGGCGGCATGTCCGACGGCAAGCCCGTGAGCCAGGCCGTGCAGGATCTGGCGGATCTGGACGAGGGCCAGCTGAAGGAGCTTAAGGACGGGAAGGCGGGGAAGGCCGAGAGCGTGGTCTCCCTGAAGGATCACGCCTGGATGTGCCTGCTCGTCCTGTGCGACGTCTTTCTCCTGTTCTGGATAGTCGGCGCCTTCGTGGCGAACCGTCCGTACCTGGGGCTGTCCCTGCTCCTGGTGGTCCTGACCCTGGCCCTGAGCTTTCCCCTCCTGAAATGGTTCAGGATCCCCACCAAGGCGGGGATAGCGTTCCTGGGGGTGTCGCTGGCGTTCCTGGTCACGTCCTTCCACAATATAGACGTGAACCTCATCCCGGCGCTCCCGTTCGCCCTCGTCTGGGCCCTGGTGGCCGCCGCCTTGTGGGTGACGGTCCTCGCCGCGGTGCTGAAGATCCTGTTCGCCAAGGGCCGGAAGGTCGCGGTCGTCCTGCTCGTCCTCATCGCCTACCCGGCCATAGGGCTTCTCGCGGCCCTGGCGAGCTACTTCAGCGGGGGGGCGCCGGACGGCTTCTCCTTCAGGTATCTGAACGATGCCCCCCTGGTGATAACCGACCTGATGCCCTGGGCCCTCTCGCCCGCAATCTTCTTCGACGTCCTCATCCCCCTCGCGGCGGCCGTCGTCTTCGTCCGCTACGAGATTAGGGTCCTCTCCAACCCGGCCATAGAGCTTAAGCACCACGCGGGCCTCTTCCTGGGGGCGGGCTGCCTCCTGCTCTCCATGGCCGGCTTCATGTTCGACGCCTCCTCCGAAGGCCATGCCCAGGACCTCGCCTCCTCCATAAGATCGCTTGCCCCCACGGGGAACATGCTCTGGAAGGAGGAGGTGCCCCCAGCAGCGGCCCCCGTCGCCCCCCCGGCCCCCGCCGCGGCCGTGCCCCCCGCTTCGCCTCCCGTACCGTCCGAGACGGCTTCCTCCCCGCCTCCGGCAGACGCGGGCCAGCCCGGCTCCCCAACCGGAGCCCCGGCCCCGCCGGCCGAGCCGGCGGCAGATGCCGGCGCTCCCTCTTCCTCGCCCGGGACGCTTCCGACCGGAGATCCCGCATCCGGCGTCCAGGCCGCAGCCCCCCCCGCCGCCGGGTCCCCGGAGGCGGTGCCCGCTCCGGGCGATCCCGCTCAGGTATCCGTCAGTCCGGACCTGCCCGCCGCCGCAGGGGCGGCCGCGGGCGCCATTGCCGGAACGGCTGCGGCCGGGCAGCTTCCGGAAGCGCAGGCCGTCCCGGCGGCCGAAGGCGTCGTTCCGGTTCCGGGCGCGACCCCTGCCGCGCCCGACGGGTCCGCGGACCCCGGGGCGGCTCCCGCGGATGGAGCTCCCGCGCCGGGCCAGCCAGTTCCGGCGCCTGACGTCCAGGCGTCTCCGGACGCTTCGGCGGCGGGCGTTCCGTCTCCGGCGGAGACCGTTCCCGCGCCCGACGGGGCGCCTCCGGCACCCCCGGAGGCCCAGGCCCCCCCCGCCTCTCCGGAAGGGTCCCCCCCGGATCCCTCCGCCGCCCTTCCCGCGCTCCCGGAGCCTCCGGTTCAGGATCCCGCCGGGGCCGCCCCGGTCCCCGCAATAACCCTTCCGGCGTTCCCGGAGGCCCTGGTCCAGGTTCCCGCCGGGGCGGCCCGGGCCGCCGTCGCTCCTCCGGACCCCTCCGCCGGGGCTCCGGTCCCGCCGGTGCTCCCCTCAATCATGACCGGCGCCTCCCTGGGGCCGGACGCCATCCTGACCTATGATCCGCCCCCCGCCCCCGCGCCCGGCGCGGGAGGCGGTGATCCGTCCCTGAACGTCCTGGCCGGCGGCGGCCATGACGCCTCCATCCCCCTGGACGGCGGCCCCCCGCCGGGGATCTCCCCGGAGCCTGCGGGCGGCGGGGCTCCCGCCGTCTCCGGGCAGCCGTACCAGGACGCTTCCGGGCTCTCCGATCTGAGGCGCGAGAACGAGGAGCTGAGAAGCCGTCTGGACGCGCACCGCGAGCAGCTCTCGGAGATGGAGGAGCGCGTCCGGACCCTGGAACGGCTGGTGCTCCAGACTCTGGCGGACGACAGGGCCGGGGCCCTGGCCGGCGATTCCAGGTGATTACCACCCTGGGCGATCTGGACAAGTCGCTCAACCGCAGGGATGCCGACCTCTGGCTCGCGCGGACGGGGAAGAAGTATCTCGTCATGAGCGGCAAGGGCGGGGTCGGGAAGACCTCTGTATGCGTCAACCTAGCCCTCGCCAAGGCCGCGGAGGGGGCGAGGGTGGGAGTGCTCGACATCGACTTCCACGGGCCGGACGTGGCCGGCGCCCTCTTCGTGGACGCGCGGGTGGAGGCCGACGGCCGGGACAGGCTCGTGCCCGTCAGGGCCCGCGAGAACCTCCACGTCCTCACGGTCCAGCATCTCCTCTCCGACCCGGACGAGGCCGTCATGTGGCGCGGGCCCCGTAAGATTCGGGCCATCGAGCAGTTCGTGGCTGACGCCGCCTGGCCGGAGCTCGACGTCTTCATGGTGGACAGCCCCCCGGGGACCGGCGACGAGGCCCTCGCGGCCTTCAGGACCATCCCCGGACTGGAGGCAATACTGGTCACCACTGGCCACAGCCTGTCGCTCGCGGACGCCGCCAAGGCCGCGTCGTTCGTCGCCGCCGCCGGAGGCCGCCTGGCGGGCATCGTGGACAGCATGTGCTCGCTCGTCTGCCCCCGCTGCGGCGGGGAGACTCCGCTGTACCCGCCGGGCGCCGTGGAGGAGTTCGCGGCCAGGCGCCATGTCCCCGTCCTGGCCCGGCTGCCGTGGGACCTGGAAGCCCAGCGCCTTTCGGAGGCCGTGCGGAAGCCCATGGCGGAGGCCGCCCCCGGGAGCCTCTTCGCCAGGGGGATCCGGGAGCTCGCGTACAGGCTCGGTGCCCAGTCCCGGCAGGCGTGAATCCCGCTCCGGGGGCCGGGGGGAGGGGCGTCCTCCAAAGGACCGTTCCAGCGCGGGCCGCAGTCCCCTCCGGTCCGTCCCGGCTTCGCCGCCGAACCCCGGAAACGGGACGGGGACCGGTCGGGGATCCGGAAGCTCGGGAAGTTCGGGAAGTTCGGGAAGGTAAAGGCCGGGGAAACCCGTGTTTCACGGGATCCGGGGAGGAGCGGGCATGCAGTACAAGCCCAAGTGGGCGTTCACTTTTTTTTACCCCTTTCGGCCGGAGGACGATCCCGCCGGCTCACTCCGGAACATGGACGACTTGGCCGGCGCGGAGGCCGCGGCGCGCGGGGCGCTGGAGAGACACGTCAGGGCCGAAGGGCCGGATCGACCAGGCGCCCTTCCGTTTCTGGACAGCCTGGGCCAGACCCTCTACCGCGACGGCAGATACGGGGAGGCGGTACAGGCGCTGTCGGATTCCCTTCTCCTGAGCGATAAGGTTTTGGGTTCCGTCCATCCGGACACCCTCCAGCGGGCCTCGAACCTGGGACTCGCGGTGGCCGGTTCGGGCCGGCGTGAAGAGGCTATTGATCTGTTCCGGAACGTTCTGGACGTCTGTGTGAAGGCGCTCGGCCCCGGCCACAAGATGACGCTCATCGTCCGGGGCCATCTCGCCGTGAACCTGGCCGAGATCGACGAGCTGGACCTTGCCCGCGCCATCTTCGAGAGGGTCCTGGACGGCGCGGAACGGGGAATCGGCTCCGACAATTTCCGGGCCGAGCTTGCCAGGCACAATCTCTACGAGTTCCACATGCTGGCCATAAGCCGGGGAATGAGATCGGTCGCCGCCTGGCCCCGGAGCCCGTGGCCCGACCCGGAGGGGCGGCCGAGCCCGGGGCCCGAATGGCCCCGCGGCCTCTCTGCGGGCGGACCCTCGCTGTGCAGGGGGCAGGACAGGTTCGTGGCGGTTTCGGGCGCCGGATGGGCGTTCGTCTTCGAGAACGTCGCTCTCCCCGGTGAGGACTGCGGGGCGGAGATGCGGGAGCGCGGGGATCTGGCCGGGGCGGAGGCCGCGGCCCGCGCGGGGCTGGGCAGGCTGTCGTCGGGCGGGAGCGAATGGCTGGGCGCGGAGGCGCTCCCTCTTCTGGACAGCCTGGGACACACCCTCATGCGGGCCTGCCGCTGGCATGAGGCCGCCGCCGTTCTGGGCGGTTCGCTGGTTTTGAGCGAGCGGATCATGGGCTTCACCCATGAAGATTCCACTGTCCGGTCGGGGAACTACGCCATCGCCCTTGCCCATGCCGGTTTTTCCGAAGAGGCCATGTCGCGTCTGGATGAGGTCGTGGAATGGAGGGGGAATGTCCTCGGGGAAGCCCATCCCCTGACCCTCTCGGCGCGGGGCAATTTCGCTATTGCCCTTGTGGCGAACTGGTGTCTGGATGTCGCGCTGGACATCTTCCGCGAGGTTTCGGCGGGGCTGGAACGCCTCATGCCGCCGGAACCCGAGCGTCTCGCCGCGGCCGCGGCCAACCTGGAGCGGGCCTTGAAGCTCTCGGGCAAGAAAGTTTCCCGGCGCAGGCCGGACGCCTAGCGGAGAGGAGGCCGACCCTGTTCGGGGGTGCCGCGCCGCCCGGTGAAAACGGCGGCTTTTCGGACTGGCCCCTGATTTGGAAGCGCCGATCGGAAATCTTCCGGAAGCCGCACGGAAATGGCGCGTGCGCGGAATCCGCGTGAAAACGGCGCGGAGGCTGAAGTCGCACGGAAATGGCGCGTGCGCGGAATCCGCGTGAAAACGGCGCGGAGGCTGAAGTCGCACGGAAAGGGCGAGCGCGTGGAATCTGGGTGAAAATGGCGCGTGCGCGGAAGCCGCACGGAAATGGCGCTGACTGATGCCGATCATGATCCTCCAGATCGACAGGGGCGGGTTTTGAGCCGAAGGCGGGCCGGGTGAACATCGCCCAATCATCGATATCCTTTTGAAATGATGTGAAAAGCGCATGATAAAACGTAATGATTTTCGGATATATTTTTTTCAATCAGGTATATTCTAGCGATATAAACTATAAAATTTAATTTAGTTCAATATCAATACTGCTGAATAAGGATATCTGATTTTTTTTTAAGGTTCAAGCTCAGGCGGCGCATTCGATGAAATTTAGCTGTAGCGGGATCATGTCCGCTTAGGGTGTCGGAGTTATCCTCCCGGTCGTGGATGACGTTCCGAGCCGTCCTTCCGACAGTTGCTCCGTGCGTGAGACTGGCATCTGGCCGCGCGGTCGTGAAGAATCCGGAGCACTGCTGGCGGCTCCAGGTGACGCCAATTGGGAAAATTTTCGGAAATACATGCCGAACAGGGACGCTGGAGGAGAGAAGCGTTCAGTTGGTGAACAGGCTTAAGGGTTGCCGTTGCAGAATGTCAATAAAAGGCGGAAATTTTTTTCGGGTACGCAAGTGTGCCCCGGTCTCTGCACGGGGAGACTTTGCGAGCAGAATCCCCGCAGGAAGAGATTTTCGGCCGGCCACGCGGCACGTTCCGCCTCCGTCATCTCCAGGTCCGGGTCGCCTCCGTCATTTCCAGGAAACGGCACCCGCCTCCGTCATCTCCAGGTCCGGGCGCATGCTTTCCGGACCTCCAGGTCCCCGTCTCCCAAATCTCCCGGCTTCCTCTCCGGCACTGCCGTTTCGCGTCGATCCGTAAGGCGGAGCCTTCCGGCCCCTGTCGGCCGCCGCTCCGGCCGCCGGGGGACCGGGCCATGAGGTCCTAGACCCACTTCTTGCTGGTGAAGAACTTCAGGAGGGCCCCGCAGGACAGGAGGCACAGGCCGAGGATGATCCAGAAGGCGGCGGGGTGCTTCTCCAGAGGGAGGACCACGTTCATGCCGTAGGCCCCGACTATGAAGGTGGGGAGCATCAGGACGATCGTTATGCCAGTGAGGAACTTCACGACCTTGTTCAGGTTGTTGGAGATGATGGTCCCGAAGGCGTCCGACATGCTCCCCAGGACCTGGCCGAAGATGTCCGCCATGTAGATGGCCTGCTGGTTCTCCGTCAGGGCCCTCTCAAGCACGTCGGTCTCGTCGGGGTCGAGCTTCACGACGTGGGGGTCCATGAGCCTCTCCATGATGTTCCTGTTGGACTTCAGGGCAACCGTGTAGTGGATGAGGATCTTGTCCACCGAGAGGAGGGCCATGATCTCCTCGTTCTGCTGGGCCCTGGACAGCGTGGCCTCGGCGCGGTCGGTAATCTCCTCGAGGCGCTCCAGCTGGTTTATGAAGTCGCTTGCCGTCTCGATGAAGATCTTGAAGGCGGCGGACTTCGGGCACTTGGGGTACGGCCTGCGGGTGAGCCGTCCCAGAAGCTCCTGCACCATGCCTTTTCTCCAGGAGACCGTTATTAGCGTGTCCTTGGAGAAGATGATGCCCAGGGGCACAGTTGAATGCACGTGCTTGCGGACCTTCAGGGAGGACTGCTGGCCGCGGTCCAGGGGGGTCTCCCCGAAGAGGGCCACCCTCAGTATCACCAGGGTGTAGATGCCCTCCTGCTCAATCCTGGGCCTCTCCTTGGGGTCCATGGGGTCGGACAGGAAGTGGAGCGGCACGTCCAGCCTGTCGGCAAGCGCGCGGATCTCGTCCGCGTCGGGCTTCTGGAGGTCGAAGAAGACCGCCTCGTTCTCCTCGGCCGGGACGAATGAGCTCTGGACGAACTTGTAGCATTTGAGCATGCGTTACTCCCTGAGACGTCGGTGCCCCCCTCGGGGGGGCCGGGCCGGGGCCTGCCCGGTCGGCGGTGGGCTGCGCGGAACGCGGGTTAAGGCCGTCCCGGAACGCGGTTCTCCGGGAATGCGGGAAGCCGGCGGACGGGCCGGAAAGCGGGGCGGCGCCGGCCCGTCGGGCGGGGGACATGCCGGTGTCCCTGAACCGGCGGCTAGGGGTGCGGCTCGGCGGGAGGGCGGCAGACGGGGGGAAGCTCCGAGTCGCCCGGCCGGAAACGGTTCAGCACAGCCCTATGCAGCCCTATCTGCCTGCCGGGCCGGGAGGGGATTTCCGGGACGCGCCGGGAGGCCGGTCCCGGCCCCCCGGGGACCGGCCTTTTCCGGGGGAGACTGGCCTGTCCCCTCCCCCGGGGAATCGCCGGGATCTGCCGCCGGTCCCCCGCAGGGCGGCCCTCCCGTACCTCCGGGATCGGCGGGGTCCCCGGCTTGCCGGCCCTCCGGCTTCCCTCAGGGCTGATCCGCCGGCTCCCGGGGCCCTTCCCCGGACGGGCCGGAGCTCCCGTCTCCGGAATCCTCCCCGGACGGGCCGGAGCTCCCGTCCCCGGAATCCTCCCCGGACGGGCCGGGGCTCCCGTCCCCGGAATCCTCCCCGGTCGGGCCGGGGCTCCCGTCCCCGGAATCCTCCCCGGACGGGCCGGGGCTCCCGTCCCCGGAATCCTCCCCGGAGCGGCCGGAGGCCTCCCCCGCAGGCCTCCCGGCGGGTCCGGCCCCCGCCGCGGGGCTCGATCTGACGGTGAGGAGGGTGATCTCGGAGGGGTTGAAGAGCCTCATGGGGAGCCCGCTCCAGAGCCCCGTTCCGGGATGCACGTACATCATGAGCGATCCCACCTCGTACCAGCCTTTGAGGAAGCCCTGGTTGGCGCGGGACACGAACGTGGAGAGCACCGGAATGAGACCCCCGTGGGTGTGGCCCGAGAGCTGGAGGCGCACCCTGCCGTCGCGGGAGTTGGCCGGCGCGTGCCCGGGGCGGTGGTCCAGGAGTATGACCGGAGGGCCGCCGTGGGGGACCCCGGCAAGCGCCCTCTGGAGATCGGGCCCGGGCAGGTGCCAGCGCTCGGAGACCGGGTCCGTCACCCCGGCTATCACCAGCTCCTCGCCGCGGATCCGGAGGGTCTCGTGCTGGTTGTAGAGGTTCCGGATCCCGAGGGCCCTGAAGGCGGGGAGCCAGTCCCAGACGACGGAGATGTACTCGTGGTTGCCCACGCACATGAAGACCCCGCCGGGCGACTTCAGATCCGCCAGGGGGGCGGTCTCCGGGCCCCTGACCGTCACGTCCCCGTCCACGAGGTCTCCGGGGATGAGTACCAGCTCGGGGTCGAGGGCGTTCACCTTCGCCACCACCCCCCGGGTCCAGCCGGCGTCGAAGAGGCGGGAGGTGTGGAGATCGCTCACGACGGCTATCCGGAGCCCGTCCAGGCCCCGCGGCCAGGAGTTCAGGTACACCGTCTGCTCGCGGACGTCCGGGACCCTTGCCGCCTGCCAGAGGGCATAGCCAGAGATTAGCGCGGCGGCGGCCGCGAGCCCGGCGGCGAAGGCCGGGGCGGAAAGGAGAGCCCTGAACCCCGCTCCGGCCTCCTTCCTGCCGAACAGCCCGGAGGCGAAGCTCGCGAGCTTCAGGAGATCCTTCGGGATGCAGAGGACGAACAGAATGAGCGCGGTCCCCTGCATGAGGGAGGTCGCGACGAGGAGAAGCCAGGGGCACTCCACGCCCCCGAGCCCGCCGAACAGGCGCCTCAGGATGGCGAGCCTTCCCGCGCACAGGAGGATCAGGGCCAGGATTATGAGCTTGCGTCTCAGCCCGGCCTTCAGGGGATGCACGAGGCTCAGGTAGATGTAGGCCGCCAGGACCAGCGCGAAGTTCCCGAACAATGCGAGACGTCCTTTCTGCGGAGGGTCCGGGCAGAAAGGCGCCCCCCCCGGAGTGCCCCCGCGGGGCGCGATGCGGGGATTCTGACATATTCCGGATGCCAAGGCCACCGGAAATCCTGGTCCGTCGGGGACCGCCGGCCGGGGCCGGCCCTGCCCCTCTTCCGCGCGGACCGGCTCAACGTCTTCCGAAGATGCCGCTCGAGGCGGACGCGCGCCGGCGGGGCCGGGCGCCGCATTCAGGGGACAGTGCCGTAAGCGCGCGGGCGGAGACGGGGTGCGGACGGGAGCATGCGGTCGTCCCGCCGGGGCTCTATGCCGACAGCGGCCGGAGGGGCTCGGAAGGGTGCGGGAGGCGGAACCGGCAGTGACTTGAGAGGCGGGACGGGGAGGCGGGCAGGAGGGGTCGGACGGCTGGGTGTGACGGGGAGGCGGGCAGGAGGGGTCGGACGGCGGGGTGTGACGGGGATGCGGGAGAAAGACGGGAGGTCGGCCTGAAGGCGGGGGAGGGTCCGGCGGGCATCTGGACGGTGCGGGGGACGGGGTTCCGCCGGGGATGCGGGCAGCGGGGCTACGGGTCCAGGCGCTTGCCGACGGCCTTCTTCCTGCGCAGGAGGACGTAGCAGGCCCCCGTCCCGCCGTCGAAGGGCTGGGCCGTGACGAAGGCCAGGATGTGCTTCCGGATGGAGGAGGTGCGCAGGAGCAGGTTCCCGAGGTTGAGCTTCAGGACCGGGATGCCGTCCGGGGACCGCAGGCCCCTCCCGTGGATGATGAGCACCATACGGAAGCCCATGGACACGTAGCGGGGGATGGACGAGTTCAGCTCCGTCTGGGCCTCGGCCAGGGTGTAGCCGTGAAGGTCGAGGTGCGTGTCCTGGTGGTAGCGGCCTTCCTTCAGCTGTCTCAGCATGAGGGGGTTCAGGCCCTTCACGTGGCCCTCCACGTACTCGTCAGTGGAGGCCAGATCGAAGTCTCCCTCCCCGTTGACGAGCTCGGTCAGGCGCTCCAGCGTCCAGGCGTCCTCGTCCTGGAGCTTCGGGAGAGGGAAGCTGTCCGGGCTGGGGGGCACCGGGGTGCGGAAGTTCCCGTCCCCCGGGAGGGGGGTCACCCCCTCGTCGACCATGACCTTAAGGAAGAGCTCCTCGTCGGTGGGCCCCTTCGGCACCGGGGGCGGCCCGTCCGGAAGGCCGGGCGCGGGCTGAGGCTTAAGCGGGGCGCGGTCCCCGGAGGCGGTCCGGCCGACCCTGCTCCGGGAGCTTCCGGCGGGCTTGTCCGGGAGGCGCTCGGAGTCCGCCACGGGCAGGCGGGCCTTGATCTCCTCCAGCTTCCTGAAGGGGTTTTCAGACATGCGGGCCCTCACGTGGGACGCCCGGCGGGCCGCCGAGGACGGCAGGGTTTGCCGGGGTGGGCCGGCAGGGCTGGACTGCCGGGGGCGGGGGGCTTGATTGGGGATTGACGGGCGGGGAGCGCGGCCCTGTACGGTGCGCCGCAGGAAATTATAGGCGGCTGCGGGCGGACGGTCAAGAAAGGCCGGGGATTCGGGAAGCGGAGGGGTTCCGTGCCGACGGCGCCCGGGCTCAGGCGCGGGGATCAGGGGCGGGGCGAGGCTCCGGAGGAGAGGCGCCCCGGCGCGGTCCCCGGAGATGCGGCGACGTGCCGGGGGTTCCGGGCCTCCGGGGCGCGGCGGGTCCCGGGTCCGGGGGAACAGGGGAGCCGGGACGGGTTCTCCGGATCGGGGCGCGGTTTCCGCCTGCCGGGGCGCGTCCGGAGGCTCCGGATCGGGGCGCGGGGAGGGGTCAGCATGTTTAGGGGGGGGCGCCGGTCCATTGACCGGCGGGGGGGATCCGGCGCGGGCCGGGCGGCCCCGGGGACGGAGCCGGAGCAGGGGAGGCGGAAAATGATGGCGGAAGGCCCCCCGTCGTCTCTTATAATGTGTCCGTCAGCGCACGCGCGCCGAAGCTCCTGGGGACCTCCGGGCATCGGCGTCGGCCCCGGGACTTCGCGGGATCCGCCCGGCCCGGGCCGCCGGGTCCCGTCCGGCCAAACCCATGCCTGCCGCCGTACGGCGCCCCGATGCCCGCCGCGGAAGAAAGCCCGAACATGAACCCGTCCGACCACCAGGCCTTCCTCAGCAGGTTCAGGGCCGAGCTCATATCCGCGGACAGCCGCTGGGAATCCTCCGGCCATGTGCTGGGGCTCTCCGGCGGCCGCGACTCCATGGCCCTGGCGGGCCTCCTCCAGGAGACCTGCCCGCCCGAGCGGGTCGTCTGCGCCGTCATCGACCACGGGATCCGGAAAGGCTCGGCGGACGAGGCGGAACTTGCGGCCGAAAGGGCCAGGGCGCTGGGCTTCCGGGCCGTCGTATGCGCGGCGGACGTGCCGGCCGCCGCCCTCGCCAGGGGCAAGGGCCTGGAGGAGGCCGGGAGGGCAGCCCGCTACGCCTTCCTGGAGGAGGTCCGGATGATGCACGGGTTCCGGTGGGTGCTGACCGCCCACCACGCCGGGGACAACGCCGAGACCATTCTCATGAAGATTGCGCGCGGGGCGGGGCCGGGGGCGCTCATGGGCATACCCTTCAGGCAGGGCAGGCTGATCAGGCCGCTCCTGCGCTTCACCAGACCCCAGCTCCAGGAGTATCTCGAGTTCAGGGGGCTCAGGTGGGTGGACGACCCCACCAACCTGGACTGGCGCGTCCCCAGGAACCGCGTGAGGCTCAGGGTCATGCCGGAGCTGGCGGCCTTGAACCCCCGCTTCGCCGAGGCCGCTGTCCGCGGGTCCGAGCTGTGCGCCGCGGAGGAGGACTTCTGGAGGGCGCGGCTCGAGATTCTGGAAAGGGGGCTCGTGGCGCCGGCCGGGCCGCGTCCTCCCGCGGGCCGGGCGAAATCCGGGAAGGCCCGCAGGTCGCCGGAGGACGGGGGAGGGGCGGGGGTGGGCCAGGGTCCGCCGGACGGCTCCCCTCCGGACGCTGCGGCCGGGACCGCCCGGGACGCCGGAAGCGGCGCTTCCTCTGATGGGGAGGGCGGGACCGCCCGGGACGGCGGAAGCGGGACCTCCCCGGACGGGGCGGGAGGGAAGGACATGGGCCGGGGGCCGGGGAAGGCGCGGGGGGCCGAGGAGGTCTTCGGGAGGGGTGGCGGGGGATCGTTTACAGATGCTGATGCGGGATCCGTGCCGGACGCTGCCCGTGGGACGTTTTCGTCCGGCAGGGCTTCAGGGGCTTCCGAAGCCCGGAGTCAGGTGGAGGGGCGGCGCGGGGGTTCCCCGCCCGGCGGATCGGGAACTTCCGGCCTGGATGCCCAGGCCGTGACCGGTCCCGCCGCCGCAGTCCGCGGATCGGCCCCCCCCGCCGGGACGGGAGGCGGAGCGCCGCCCGTCCCGGACCCCCTGAGGCGGATTGCGCGGGATCCTGAGCCGCCGCCGACCATGGAGTCCGGGCCCTTCGCGGTCGATCTGGCGGGATTCCTGGCGCTCCACCTGGCGGAGCGGAGGCGGCTCCTGGGCCGCCTGCTGCGCAGGATACGTCTCCCCGGACCGTCCGGGGGGGAGCCCGCGCAGTTCATGAGCGTGGAGAAGGCGCTGGACTTCGTGAAATCCGGAGACGCCGGAGGAATCGATCTCCCGGGGGGGAGGAGGGTGGAGCGTCGGGGGAGCTCGCTGTATATTGGGCCTGCCTCCCGCTATGTCCCATCACGACGCGGGCCGACGCGATAATGCGGGCGGCGGGGTTCAGCCCCGGCCGTCCCGGCCCGCCGGGGGGGCAAGTTTTTTTTCGGTTCCGGGGCTTTTTTTGGTCCGGGGGGTATTGCATGCTCCCCCGGGTTTTGCTATAAAGCTAGAGCTTAAACGCCTGGGCCCGCGAGCACCCGAGTACACTCGCGGCCGGGCCCCTTACTTTCCCCCCGCCGGGTGCCCTGAACCCGGCCTTTCCTTCCCTGGCAGACCCGGG